>NZ_JBHVER010000099.1:0-28586 GCF_042802195.1 Kitasatospora sp. NPDC057500
GGCCCGCGGAGTGCGGGCCGGAACCGGCGGGCCGGCCCGGGGAGGTCACCGGGGGGTGATCTCGCCCATCTCGCCCCAGCCGTCCATGCCGGGGATCTCGATCGAGACGATCCGCGGCTTGGCGGCCACCGCGTAGGACAGATCGTCCATCGCCTTGACGAAGTGCGCGGACTCCACGTGCGCCTTGCCCGCGTCGCCGTCGCGGAACGCCTCGACCAGCACGAACTCGTTGGGGTCCTCGACACTGCGGGACCACTCGAAGAAGAGGTTCCCGGGCTCCTCGCGGGTGGCCCGGGTGAAGTCGTCGACGAGGGCGAGCCAGTCGTCGGCGCGCTCGGGGCGGACCGCGAACTTGACGGTGATGAAGATCATGGGGGCTTCCTTTCCTTCCACGCGTGCGCGCGGCCACCCGGTCGGTGGCGGCCGGTCAGCGCGCACGGGCACCATCGTCGCAGGTCAGGCGGGTGCTCTGCGACACGGGGCGAGCGGGGGAGGGGCCTCCTCAGCCGACCGGGGCCTCCTCGACGATGCGGCCGTCACGCAGTTCGACCACCCGGTCGGCGAGTTCCATCAGGTTGGGGTCGTGGGTGGCGACCAGGACGGTGACGCCCTCGCTGCGCACCACCGCGCGCAGCAGCTCCATGATCGAGCGGCCGGTCTCCGAGTCCAGCTGGCCGGTCGGCTCGTCGGCGATGATGAGGTCGGGCTCGTTGGCCAGGGCCCGGGCGATGGCGACGCGCTGCTGCTGGCCGCCGGACAGCTCGCCGGGGCGCTGGTTGGCGTGGTCGGCGAGGCCCACCAGCGCCAGCAGGGTGCGGGCGCGCTCCTCGCGCTGGGCGGCCGGCACCTTGCGCAGCCGCATCGGGACGCCGACGTTCTCGGCTGCGGTGAGGACCGGGAGCAGGCCGAAGGACTGGAAGACGAAGCCCAGCCGGTCCCGGCGCAGGGCGAGCCGGCCGTCCTCGTCGAGGCCGCCGAGCTCGGTGCCGTCCAGGGTGATGGTGCCGCCGGTCGGGCTGTCCAGGCCGCCGACCAGGTTGAGCAGGGTGGTCTTGCCCGAGCCGGAGCGGCCCTTGAGGGCGGTGAGTTCTCCCCGGCCGATGGTGAAGGAGACGCCGCGCAGGGCGTGCACGGCCCGTTCGCCGGTGCCGAAACTGCGGTGGACATCGGTGACGGCCACCATGGGAGCGGTCACGGTGCCGGCCGGTTGCTGCGTCATGCGGCGTCCCCCTGGGTGCGGACGGCGCGCCCCGCCGACGGGGCGGCACCGGGAATTCATTGAAGTGTTCATGGCTTGGGAATACCGGTCAACCTGACATGTCGTCAGTACCGGTCCGGCCGTGGTTCGCAGCATTTGTTCATTACTTTCATCCTTCGCGCAAGTCCCTTCCTTTCTCGGACCGGATCTGACAGCATCGTCCGCTATCCGGTGATCAAGCGCCGGTGATCACCGTGACGGCGCCCTCGACGGGCGCCCATCCGCGCAGTGGGAGACGTCCGCCCGGTACGGGCGACGCCGCGCGGACACCATGAGGACCGGGGGAGGAACGGGATGCTCGGCTTCGTCGTGCGCCGACTGCGCGGGCGACTGCCCCTGGCCGCCGCCGCCCTGCTCACCGTACTGATCACGACGGCGGTGCTGACGGCGCTGGTCGCCTTCCAGCAGACCATCGGCGAGATCGGGCAGCGCCAGGCCCTCCAGGGCCGCGGCCACCCGAGGACCACCGTGGTGGTCAACTCCGAGCACGGGCTGGGCCAGCGGGACAAGGACGACGCGGCGGTGGGCGAGTACGCCCGCGCCCTCTTCGGCGACCTGCCGACCGAGACCCGCGGCCTGTCCCGCAGCCGGTCCTACGGCCTGCCGGGCACCCCGGCGGCGGAGGCCGGAACTGCCCCGACGGGCAGCCCGCAGGGCACCCCGGCCGGCCCGCAGCCGACCACGCAGCCCGCCGCCCGGCCCGGTGCCGCCGAGGAGGACGACCTCACCCTCCTCGCCGCCCTCGACCGCCGGTACGTGCGCCTGCTCTCCGGCGACTGGCCCGCCGCCGCTCCCGGCACCGCCGGCCCCGTCCAGGCGGCCGTCCCGCAGGCCGTGCTCACCCGCCTCGGCCTCACCGCCGAAGCCCTCCCCGCCGAGGTCCGGCTCACCGACCGCTACGGCGGCGGCCCGCTCGCCGTCCGGATCACCGGCGTCTACCGCGCAGCCGACCCCGCCGACCTCTACTGGCGCCTCGACCCGGTCGAGGGCCGCGAGACCCTGGTCGGCGGCTTCACCACCTTCGGCCCGCTGCTCGTCGACGACACCGCCTTCACCGCCGCCGGCATCCCGCAGAACGGCCGCAGCTGGCTGGTCGACGCCGACTTCACCGGGGTCGGCGCCGCCACCGTGGACGCCCTGCGCGACCGGATCGCCCCGGCCCGCGACGAGCTCGACAAGAACGCCGGACTGGTCGCCCGCACCGAACTGCCCGAGCTGCTGCGGGAACTGGACTCCGGCGCCATGGTCGCCCGCTCCACCCTGCTGATCGGCGCCCTCCAGCTGATCGTGCTGGCCTCCGCCGCCCTGCTGCTGGTCGTCCACCTCATCGCCGGCCGCCAGCAGGCCGAGAACGCCCTGCTCGCCGCCCGCGGCGCCTCCGGCCTGCGCCTCGGCGGCTTCACCGCCACCGAGGCCCTGCTGCTCGCCCTGCCCGCCGCCCTGCTCGCCCCGCTGCTCACCCCGCCACTGCTGCGCGTCCTCGGCGGCTTCGGCCCGCTGCGCCACGTCCCGCTGGACACCTCGCTGCGCTGGACCCTCTGGCCCGTCGCGATCGCCTGCGCCCTCGGCTGCGTGCTGCTCGCCGCCGTACCCGCCCTGCTGCGCGGCGCCGGCGCCGCCGTCCTGCGCCGGGCCGGCCGGCGCCAGAACCTGGCCGCCGGTGCCGCCCGCTCCGGCGCCGACCTCGCCCTGCTCGCCCTGGCCGTCCTCGCCTACCAGCAACTCTCCCAGTACAGCGGCGGGTTGTCGCCGGACGCGAACGGCCGCCTCGGCCTCGACCCGGTCCTCATCGCCACCCCCACCCTGGCCCTGGGCGCCGGCACCCTGCTGGCACTGCGCCTGCTGCCGCTCGCCGCCCGCCTCGGCGCCCGGATCGCCGCCCGCGGCCGCGGCCTCGGGCCCGCCCTGGTCGGCTGGCAGCTCGCCCGCCAACCCGGCCGGGCCGCCGGACCCGTCCTGCTGCTGGTGCTCGGCGTCTCCACCGGCGTCCTCGCGCTCGGCCAGCACGCCACCTGGAACACCTCCCAGCAGGACCAGGCCTCCTTCGCCACCGCCGGCGGCCTGCGCATCCACGGCGCCCACACCGATGCACTCGGCCAGGGCAGCCGGTTCGCCGCCCTGCCCGGCGGCGACCGGATCCTCCCGGTCAGCCGCGGCGAGCAGTCGCTGCCCTCCAACGGCCACGGCCAGATCCTCGCCCTGAACGCCGCCGCGTTCGCCGAACGCGTCCCGGTCCGCCCCGACCTGCTCGACGGACAGGACCCGAAGCGGCTCTTCACCCCGCTCGCCGGCAGCGCCCCCGCCGGCGCCGCGGCCGGGATCCCGCTGCCCGGCCGGCCGCAGCGCATCGAGGCGGAGGTCACCTTCACCCCCGACGCCCGGCAGCCGGAGCCCGGCGAGCTGCTCGCGCCCGCGGTCAGGGCCCCGGACGTCTGGCTTCTGCTGCGCGACCGCCACGACGTCTCCTTCGTCGCCCCGCTCATCGGCGTCCCCGCCTCCGGCAGCGGCCGCGCCACCGTCGACCTCTCCGTGCTCACCGACGGCGGGCTCAGCTCGGTGTCCGCCCCGCTGACCGTCATCGGAGTCACCCTCTCCTACGGCCCCGCCGACGGCGGCGTGCTGACCGTCCACCGGCTCTCCGCCGCCGACGACGCGACCGCCCCCGCCGTGCCCGCCACCGCCCCCGCCGGACTCGGCTGGTCCAACACCGGCGACGGCAGCGCGGGCAACGCCCACGTGGACGTCCGGCGCGAGCCGTCCGACGACCGGCTGCTGCTGAGCGCGCGCTACGCGCCCGGCCCCGGCAGCCGCGGGACCCAGCGCGCCGTCATCACCCCGGCCGGCGCCGAGCCGCCCGCCGAGGTCACCGGCGTCGCCACCCGCGGCTACCTGGCCGCCACCGGCTCCCGGGTCGGATCGACCGTGCGGGTGCCGTTCGGCCTCGCCACCGTGCAGGTGCGGATCACCGGCGAGGTGGAGTCACTGCCCGTCGCCGGCGACAAGGCCCTGCTGGTCGACCTCGGCACCGTCGGCCGGGTGCTCGCCGCCACCGGGCGCGAGACCCCCGTCCCCACCGAGTGGTGGCTGCCCGGCACCGGCCCCGACGACCCCGTCCCCGCCCGGGCGGCGGCCGCCCTGCGCGCCGCCCCCGGCACCCCCGGACTCGAGCTCCGCGACGAGGTCGCCGCCGACCTGCTCGGCGACCCGCTCAGCGCGGCCCCGCAGAACGCGCTCGCCGCCATCGCCGTCGTCACCACCGTGCTCGCCGCGATCGGCTTCGGCGCCGCCTCGGCCGCCGCCGCGGGCGAACGGGCCCGCGACTCCGCGCTGCTGCTGGCCCTCGGCACCCCGAGGCGCCGCCTGACGCGCACCGCCGCCGCCGAACAGGCCCTCCTGGTCGGCCTCGGCAGCGTCGTCGGACTCGCCCTCGGCGCCCTGATCGTCCGGCTGATCGTGCCGCTCGTGGTGCTCACCCCGGCGGCCCGCCGCCCCGTCCCGGAGGCCCTCGTCGACCTGCCGCTCGGCACCGCCGTGCTGCTGGCCGCCGCGATCGCCGCCGTCCCCCTGCTCTCGGCCCTGCTCGGCGGCCGTCGCCGGCGCGACCTGGCCCAGCGACTGCGGCACCTGGAGGAGATGTGACCAGCCCGGCCGACACCGCGGCCCCCCGGCCCGCGGACACCGGTCCGGGGGCCGCCCACCGCCCCGCGGCATGGGTGCGCACCCGGCTGCGCGCGGCCCCGCTCGCCGCGCTGCTCACGGCCGTGCTCGCGTTCGGCACCGTCTTCCTGGCGGCCGCCTTCCCACGGCTCCTGGACCGGACCGCCGACCAGGGCCTGCGCGAGTTCCTGCACGACCGCGGCCCGGCCGCCACCAGCATCCTCGCCACCGCCGACCTCGGCGGCGACGCCGGCGGCCCGGTCGACGACGCCGGGCGCCTCGACGCGGACGCCGCCCGGCTCGCCGCGCACACCGGCCTGCTCGGCGTCGGCCCCGGCGGACCGGTCTACGGCGCCCGCAGCGGCAAGCCGCGCCAGCTCACCAACCCGGGCCTGGCCCGCCCCGACGACGCCGACCCGGCCATGGACCTGCTCTACGTCCAGGGCCTGCGCGACCACGCGACACTCGCCGAGGGGAACTGGCCGGGCACCCCCGCCAAGGACGGGCCCGTCCCGATCGCGATCAGCCGCGGCGTCGCCGAGACCGTCGGCATCCACCTCGGCGACATCCTGAGGACCGCCTCGGCCACGGCCGACGACATCGCACCGCTGGCCCAGGTGGTCGGCATCGTCGAGGTCACCGACCGGAACGACCCCTACTGGAGCGACCTGCCCTGCCCCGACCGGGCCTGCCTCAACTTCACCAGCGGAAAGCGGCCCGCCGCCTACTGGCACAGCGCCGGACTCGTCGACGCCTCCGCCTTCGACCGGATCAAGACCTGGCAGACCGGCGCACAGGACTTCTGGCGGCTGCCCGTCGACGTCGACGGCCTGCGCGCCGACCGGCTCAAGGAGACCCGGGGGGAACTCTCCTCCTACCTCACCGGCGACACCGCCAACGCGCTGGCGAACGCCACCGAGCGCCCCGGCCTGCGGATCACCTCCCAGCTGCCCACGCTGTTCGAGCGGGCCACCGCCCGGCAGGAGGCGGCCGCGCCGCTCTCCTCGATCGGCCCCGCCGGTCTGGCCGGCGTCGGCGTGGTCGTGCTCTGCCTGGCCGCCGCGCTCGCCGGCGACCGGCGGATCGCCGAACTCCGCCTGCTCCAGGCCCGCGGCGGCTCCCGGGCCGGAGTCGTCCGGCGCCTGCTCGCCGAGGGCGCCGTCACCGTCCTGCCCGCCGCGGCCCTCGCCACCGCGCTCGCCCTCCTGCTGCTGCCCACCCCGCGCTGGGGCGGCGCGGCGCTCGCCGCCACCGCCGTCGCCCTGTTCTCGCTGCTCGCGCTCCCGCTGCGCGCCGCCCGGCTCTGGTCCCGGCCCCGGCCCGGCCACGCCCGCCGGCGCGTGGTCGGCGAACTCGCCGTACTGGGCCTGACCGTCGCCGCCGTGGCCGAGGTCCGGCGGCGCGGCGTGGCTCCCGTCGGGGAGGGCGCGGACCCGCTGCTGGTCGCCGCCCCCCTGCTGCTCGCCCTCAGCGGCGGGCTGCTGCTCGCCCGCCTCCAGCCGCTCATGCTCGGCGCCCTCGCCCGGGCGAGCGCCCGGCGGCCCGGCGCCATCGGCTTCCTCGGCCTGGCCCGAGCCGCCCGCGGCTCCGGCGGCCCCGACGGCGGGCGGCGCCCCTCCGTGCTGCCGCTGCTCGCGCTGCTGCTCGCCGTCACCACCGCCGGCTTCGGCGCCACCATCCTGGGCGCCGTCGACACCGCGCGCACCGGCGCGGCCCGGCTGAGCGTCGGCGGCGACGCCTCCGTGGTCGTCCCGGTCGGCGTCACCGTGTCGTCCGGCTTCGCCGACGCCGCGGGCGCCCTGCCCGGAGTGCGGGCCTCCGCCAGGATCTGGGCCGACACCGAGGTGTTCGTGCTCGGCGGCAGCGGCGCCGTGCGGGTCTTCGCCGTCGTCGCCGACCCCACGGCCTACGCGGAGATCTCCCGCTCGCTCGGGCGCGGCGCCTTCGACCCGGCCGCGCTGTCGGGCGGCACCGGCGGGCCGGACACGCCCGTGCCCGCCCTGCTCTCCACCGAACTCGCCGAGCGGCTCGGCCCGGGCGCCAACCACCGCCTTCGGCTCCCGAACGGCGGCGAACTGCTCGTCGGAAACGCCGGCACCGTCGAGGGCACCCCCGCGCTCCAGGGCGACGGCCGGCTGTTCGTCGTCCTGCCGGCCGCACCGGCGATCGCCGTCGCCCCCGAACTCGACCGCGCCAACCTCTGGCTGGCCACCGGCTCCGTCGACGAGGGCGAGCTGCGCAGGCTGGTGCGCGAGAAGATCGCCACCGGCACCGAGCGCAACGCCTCGGCCGCCGCCGCGGCCGGCCCGGACGCGCTGCCCGCCGGCTACACCGTGCGCACCAGCGCGGGCGTCACCGCCGAACTCGGCGACGACCCGCTCCAGCGGTCCGCCGGGCGGCTGTTCTGGACCGCCGTCCTCGGCGCGGGCTCGCTCGCCCTGCTCGCCGTCGTGCTCACCCTGGTCAGGGCCGCGCCCGAACGCACCGCGCTGCTCGCCCGGCTGCGCACCATGGGCCTGCGCCCCCGGCAGGGCCTGACCCTCATCCTGGTCGAGACGCTGCCGCAGACCCTCGTCGCGGCCGTCGGCGGCGGCCTCGTCGCCCTCGGCGCGGTCGCCCTGCTCGGCCCGTCCTTCGACCTGTCGATCCTGGTCGGCGCGGACATCGCGCACGGCCTGCCGGTCTCCGTCCCGGCGGTCCTGCTGCCGACGGTCGGCCTCGCCGCGCTCGTCTCGGCCGGCATCGTCGCCGAGGCGCTCATCGCGGGTCGGCGCCAGATCACCACCGAACTGCGCGCGGGGGACCAGCGATGAGACCCCCGGCGACCACGCGCCCGCCCGTGACCGACCCAGACCCCGCCCCCAGCACCCCAGCGCCGACGAGAGGAGAGCCGCGGTGAACGGCAGCGCCCAGGACCAGCGGACCGCCCAGGCCCCCACCTTCCAGGAACTCCAGGAGCGGGCGCGCGCCGCCGCCGCCGGCCCCAGGGCCGCCCACGGCGCGGACGCCGCCATCGTCTGCGACCGGCTGGTGCGCATCTTCAGCGCCCAGGGCGTGGAGGTGCAGGCCCTGCAGGGCCTCGAACTGACCATCCGGCAGGGCGACCTGGTCGCGCTGGTCGGCGCCTCCGGCAGCGGCAAGTCCACCCTGCTGACCATCCTCGCCGGACTGGACGTGCCGACCGCCGGCACCGCCACCGTGGCGGGCTGCGACCTGCTGGAGATGTCCCCGCGCGAGCGGCTGCGCTACCGCCGCGAGGTGGTCGGCTTCATCTGGCAGCAGACCGCCCGCAACCTGCTGCCGTTCCTCACCGCCGCCGAGAACATCGCCCTGCCGATGCAGCTGCGCGGACGCAGGACGCACGGCGGGGCCCGTCAGCAGGCGGCCAGGGTCGCCGAGCTGCTGGAGGCCCTGGAGATCGGCGAACTCGCCCGCCGCCGGCCGAGCGAGATGTCCGGCGGCCAGCAGCAGCGCGTCGCCATCGCCGTCGCCATGGCCAACAACCCGCCGGTGCTGCTCGCCGACGAGCCCACCGGCGAGCTGGACTCGGAGACCGGTGCGAGCATCTTCGAGGCCTTCCGCACCGTCAACCGCGACCTGGGCGCGACCGTCGTCATCGTCACCCACGACCCGATGGTGGCCGGCGAGGTCCGCCGAACCGTCGCCATCCGCGACGGCCGCACCAGCAGCGAGGTGCTCCGCCGCACCCTCACCGACGAGCACGGCGAGGAGTCGGTGAACGAGACCGAGTACGTGATGCTGGACCGCACCGGCCGCGTCCAGCTCCCGGCCAAGTTCCTGGAGGCGCTCGGCATGGAGCACCGGGTCGCGGTCGAGCTCGCCCCCGACCACATCGCGGTGCGCCCGGACGACCTCGAAGGGCACTGACCGGCCGGCGCCCCGGTACTGGGATACTGGGCCGGAACGTTCCGCGGTGGCGACAGGTGGTGAGGGGCGGCCGATGAGCAGCCGGGTGAGGGTGCTGAGGAAGCAGAACCGGCTCAGCCTGGAGGCGCTGGCGGCGCAGGTCGGCGTCACCAAGAGCTATCTCTCCAAGGTGGAGCGCGGCCTCAGCGACCCGTCGATCTCCACCGCGCTCAAGCTCGCGCACGCGCTCAACGTGGACGTCGGGCGGCTCTTCTCGGACGAGGTCGAGCCCGAGCTGGTCACCGTGGTGCGGGCCGGCGAGCGGACCCCGATGGGGGAGGGGGCCGGCCCCGGCGCCACGCGCTACGAGGGCATCGCCACCGGGCTGCCGGGCAAGCAGATGGTGCCGTTCATGATGCACCCGCCGCTGCGGCCCGCCGACGCGCCGTTCAAGTCCCACGCGGGCGAGGAGTTCCTCTTCGTCCACGAGGGCACCGCCGAACTGGAGTTCCCGGAGCGGACCGTGGCCCTCGCCCCCGGCGACAGCGTCTACTTCAACGCCGCCCTGCCGCACCGCTGCCGCTCCACCGGCGCGGCGCCGGCCGCGATCCTCGTGATGGTCCACGACGACCCGGCCGGCCCCGGCGAGCGCGTCCCCACGCTGCCCTGACCGCCGTCCGTCCTCAGCGGTGGAGGCGGCGGAAGCGGCGGGCCCGCAGGTACTCGCGGGCGAGCAGGCGCAGCGCGGCCGGCTTGGCCGGGCTCGCCGAGCGGTGCAGCAGCGCACCGAGGTCGGCGCGCGCGGCGGCGCTGGTGAGCGTCTCGACCTCGACGACGCAGCGCACCATCGGCCGGTGGGCCTCCGGAACCAGGGCGATGACGGCCCGGCCCTCGGCCAGCGTGCGGTCCGCCGCGTCGAGCAGCTCGCCGAGCAGGGCCCGCACGGCCGGCCGGTCCTGGGCCTGCTCCAGCTCGGCCCGGGTGACGCCGTGCCGCTCCAACTGCCGGGCGGGGATCGTCAGCCGGCCGTCCGCGAGGTCCTCGGCGAGGTCGTTGACGAAGTCGAGCCGCTGGCTGCCGTCGATGAAGGTCCGGCAGGCGGCCCGGTAGGCGCTCTGGTCGCCGGTCGGGCCGAGCAGCGCGGCGACGACCATGAAGCCCGGCAGCGAGTAGCCGTCCACGTAGCGCTGGTAGTCCTCCTCGGTGCCGAACCCGGCGAAGTCGAGGTCGGCGTCGGCCGCCGCGAGGTACTCCAGGACCCGGTCGCGCAGCACGGGGTGGGCGGCCGCGCTGTTCAGCAGCGGGCGCAGCGCGGGGTCCTCGGAGCGGCCGGCGGCGAGGCCGTCGGCGACCTCCCGCCGCCACCGGGCGGCCGCCTCCCGCCGTCCCGCGACCGGGCCGCTGTCGAGCAGGGTGTCGGTGCGGTGCATGAACGCGGCCGCGGTGATCACGTGCGGGACCGTCCGCTCCGGCAGCAGCAGTCCGGCCGCCGTCGCGACCTCCCGCCGGTAGCGGGTCACCTGCTTGCGCTGGCGCCCGTACTCCGCCCGCAACCCGGGCTCCCGGACCCCCGCCGCGTCCAGCGCCCGCTCCCACCTGCTCACCCGGCCCACCGTTCCTCTCCCGCCGTCATCTCGAAGGACGAAAGCCCCGAGCCTAGCCAGCGCACCGCCCGGACACCTATTCGGTGCCCGGGCGGGTGCTGGTGGGTGAGGCCTCAGGCCACGGCGGCGAGCAGTTCGGCGAGCCGGGCGGTGCCGGGCTCGTCCAGGGGCAGCAGCGGGAGGCGCGGGGCGCCCGCGTCGAGGCCGAGCAGGGCCAGGCCGGCCTTGACGGTGGTGGGCAGGCCACCGCGGAGGATGAACTCCAGGACGGGGAGCTGGCGGTAGAAGACCTCGCGGGCGGCGTCCAGGTCGCCGACGCGCACGGCGCGGTGGAGTTCGAGCACCGGGCCGGGGATGAGGCAGGGCGCGGCGGTGCACCAGCCGGCCGCCCCGGCGGCGAAGGCCTCCAGCGCCAGCGGGTTGCTGCCGTTGAAGAACGGCAGTTCGCCGTCGGTGAGCTGGGCGAGCCGGTGCATCCGCTGCACGTCGCCGCTGCTCTCCTTGACCATGGTGATGTTCTCCACCCGCCCGACCAGCGAGACCATCAGCTCGGGGGAGAGGTCGACGCCGCTGGTGGCCGGGTTGTTGTAGATCATCACCGGGACGGAGACGGCGTCGGCGACCTCGGTGAAGTGCCGGACCACCTCGCGTTCGTCGAGCCTCCAGTAGGACTGCGGCAGCACCATCACCGCGTCCGCGCCGGCCCGTTCCGCGAAGCGGGCGCGCCGCACGGCGTTGCGGGTGGTGAGGTCGGCGACGCCGACGACGGCGGGCACCCGGCCGGCGACGGCGGCGAGCGCGGCCTCGGCGGTGGTGTACCACTCCTGGTCGTCCAGGTAGGCGCTCTCGCCGGTCGAGCCGAGCGGGGCGACGGCGTGGCAGCCGGCGTCGACCAGCCGGTCGACGAGGGCGGTGAGCGCGGCGGTGTCGACGCCGCCCGCCTCGCCGGGCGCGAACGGGGTCACGGGGTAGGCGATGATCCCCTCCAGGACGGGTCCGGCCATCTCAGGCACCTCCCTCGGTACGGGTGACGGCGAGCGCGTCGCCGTGGCCGGCCCGCAGGGCGCGGCGGGCGTAGTAGGCGAAGTTGGCCTGGCTGCGCTTGGGGGTGGAGGTCCAGTCGTGGGCCTCGCGGGCGAGGGTCCCGGGTATCTCCTGGATCCGGCCGGCCGCCGAGGCGAGCAGCTGGAGCCGGGCGGCGCGCTCGAAGAGCACGGCGAGGGTGCAGGACTCCTCGACGCCACCGGCGGCCACCAGCATTCCGTGGTGGGCGAGCAGCAGGGCGCGCTTGTCGCCGAGCGCGGCGGAGATGAGCTCGCCCTCCTCGTTGCCGACCGGGATGCCGGGCCAGCTCTCCAGGAAGGCGCAGTCGTCGTACAGCGGGGTGAGGTCCATGTGCGAGACGGCCAGCGGTGTTTCGAGCATCGACAGTGCCGAGACGTGCGGCGGGTGGGTGTGGATGATGCAGCCGACGTCGGGGCGGGCCCGGTAGACCCAGCTGTGGAAGCGGTTGGCGGGGTTGGCCATGCCCTCGCCGTCGAGGACGTCGAGGTCCTCGTCGACCAGCAGCAGGTTGTCCTCGGTGATCTCGTCGAAGCCGAGTCCGAGCCGCTGGGTGTAGTAGGTGCCGGGGCGTTCGGCACGGGCGGTGATCTGTCCGGCCAGGCCGGAGTCGTGGCCGGCGTCGAACAGGATCCGGCAGGTGAGGGCGAGCTTCTGGCGGATGGTCCAGCCGTTGTCGGGGATGGCGGCGTCCATCCTGCGGTGTGCGAGGTCGACCAGGTCCGCCTTGGCGGTGGTCATGGTGTCGGCCATGCCGGGGTGCTCCTTCGTCCGGGTGGGGGCGTGCCGCGAGGGCCCCGGGGCGGGCGGCACGCCGGTGTCCGGCGGCCGGGAGGACCGGTCGCTGAACACATTGTTCACCATAGGACACCTTGTGTCCTGCTGTCGACGGGGAACCCGGCGGGTGAGCCGAGGAAACGTCAACCTCCGTCCCCGTTGCGGCGGATGAGGCCGGAGCGCTCGGCGTCCGACCGCAGGTCGCCGCCGGGGGCGTCGCGGGTGGTGCGGTCGCCGCGGGCCGCGGCCGTGCAGAGGGCGAAGACGAGCAGGGCGCTCGCCGCCGCGGCGAGGATGCCCAGGGCGGTCAGGACGCGGAGCCAGGTCACGGAAGGTGCCTCCAGAGGGACGGCGCGAGGAAGTGCCGCCGGTGATATCGGCAGACCGGCCCGCCTGGTCGAGTGTCCACGGGCGGCTGCGGTCGGCGACCGCCGCGCGGACGGTCGCGTGCGCGGGCGGTCGAAGCATGAACGGCGTGCGTCAGGGCGTGTCGTGAGCCCCGGGCGCCGCCGGGGCGCGAACGGGGTCCGCCGCTTCGGCCGTCGCCGCCACCAGGGCCCCGGCCCGGCCCCGTTCGCGGAGCTGACGCCCCATCAGGCCGGCGACCACCCTAGGGCGCCCGGCCCGGCCACCGGTATCGGACGGACCCGTTCGGGTGAGGGGCTGCGTGCCGCCGCTCGCCGGACCCGTCGCGGTGAGCGGCGGCGCACCAGGGAACCGTGCGCGGCCCCGGGGCGGGGATTGTTATCGTTCCGGGTCGGACACGGACGGGATGAGAGCGCAGCATGGACAGGTCGGCCATCGCGGATGGGCCGGGGGCGGCGGGCCCGCCGGCCGCGGGCCGGGCGGCGGGAGCGGGGATGGAACCGCGGGGCCTGGTGGACCTGCGTGGCGAGCACGGCGCGCCGTTCGCCGCCCACTACCCCGGCGACGCGGTCGTGGTGGTCTCGGGACTGCCCGGCAGCGGCAAGAGCACCCTGCTGCACCGCTGGTCCGCCCGCGCCCCGCACGTCGCCACCGTCGACCCGCGCTCGGTGCACGAGGCCTGCGCCGCCGTGATGCCGGACCGCCTGCCGTACGCGGTCTACCGGCCCTGGGCCCGGCTGGAGCACTTCCGCCTGCTGCGCCGCTCGGTGCGCCGGGGCGGGCCGCTGCTGGTGCACGACTGCGGCAGCCGGGCGTGGATGCGCCGCTGGCTGGCCCGCGAGGCCGCCGCGCAGGGGCGGGAACTGCACCTGGTGCTGCTCGACGTGGGCGCGGCCGCCGCGCTGGCCGGCCAGCGGTCGCGCGGCCGCCGGGTGTCGCGGCGGGCCTTCGCCCGGCACCGGCGAGGCCTCGGCCGGCTCCTCGGCGCGCTCACCGCGCACGCGCGCGGCGCCGCCGCGACGCCCGTGCCGGAGGCGGTGTCGGTGCTGCTGCTGGACGGCGCCTCCCGCTCACGGGCGGCCGAGGCGTGCTTCGGGGGGTGGCCGGCGGAGGCGCGCCCGGTGATCGGTTGACGAGGGTGCGGGTCGGCCGGGGAGACTGTGCCCCGAGAGATTCCGCCGATCCGTCAGCCGCGAGGGAGTGCCCCCATGTCCGGCCGCACCGCCGTCACCGACAACCTCTGGTTCCGCCGATTCCACCCCTTCGACGCGGCGCCGGTCCGGGTCGTGATGTTCCCGCACGCGGGCGGCTCGGCCGGGTTCTTCCGGGACTGGTCCGCCGCGCTGTCGCCGTACGCCGACGTGCTTGCCGTCCAGTACCCCGGCCGACTGGACCGGATCGACGAGGGGGCGCTGGACTCGCTGCCCGTGCTCGCCGAGCGCGTCTACGCGGAGCTGCGGCCGTGGGCCGACCGGCCGCTCGTCCTGTTCGGGCACAGCATGGGCGCGGCGGTCGCCTTCGAGGTGGCGCGCCGCTTCGAGCGCGACGGTGTGACCGGACCGGTGCGGCTGTGCGTCTCGGGCAGCCGGGCGCCGTCCGAGCCGCGCGACTCCTCGGTGCACCTGCTGCCGGACGACGGGCTGCTCGCCGAGCTGGGCCGGCTCGGCGGCACCGACACGCGGCTGCTGGCCGATCCGGACCTGCGGGCGCTGATCCTGCCGTCGCTGCGCGCCGACTACAAGGCCATCGAGACGTACGTCGCCGGACGGGAGGAGACCGTCGCGGTGCCGGTGACCGCCCTGACCGGCGACGCCGACCCGCGGGTGACGGTGGAGCAGGCGCGGGACTGGGCCCTGCACACCACCGGCGGCTTCGACCTCCACGTCTTCCCGGGCGGCCACTTCTACCTGACGCCTGAGCGCCGCGCGGTCCTGGAGGTCGTGAGGCCCCGCCTGCGGGGCTGAGGGCGCCGGACCCCGGCGGCCGGCCGCCGGGGTCCCCAGGCTTCAGGGCGCGACCTCCGCTGCGTCCCCGGCCTCGGGCCGGACCTGGCGCGGGGGCCAGGACAGGCCGGGGTCCATGGCTTGCAGCACCCGCAGGCAGATGCGGCGGAGCTGGTCGAGCTGTTCCGGGTCGAGCGGGTCCACGACGAGCGACCGCACCTGCTCCACGTGGCCGGGGGCGCTGCCCACGAGTTTCCGCAGCCCGTCCTCGGTGAGGACGGCGTTGGTGGCGCGGCCGTCGCCCGGGCAGCGCTCGCGGCGCACGTAGCCCTGTGCTTCGAGCCGCTTGACCACGTGCGACAGGCGCGAGAGCGAGCCGTTGGCGAGGACGGCGAGATCGCTCATCCGCAGCGTGCGCTCCGGGGCGTCGGAGAGACCGGCCAGGACGAGGTACTCGAACTGGTTCAGCCCGGCATCGGCCCGCAGCTGGGCGTCCAGCGCGGCGGGCAGCTTGATGATCATCGCACTGAACGCCTTCCAGGCCTCCAGTTCGGGCGCGGTGAGCCAGCGCGGTTCGTCCCTGTCCATGGCGACCACTCTAGTGAGCCGATCATTCACTTGACGCTTCAATCAATCGCGGAGTACTTTACTTGAAGCTTCAATTCAAGTCTTCGGAGTGACATGAACGTCTTTCTCTGGGTCCTCGCCGGACTCCTCGCCGCCCTGTTCCTCGCGGCCGGCACGCCCAAACTGCTCCAGTCCAAGGAGAAGGTCATCGAGGCCACCGGGACCTGGGCGGTGAACTACCCGCCCGCCGCGATCAAGGCGATCGGCCTGCTGGAGATCCTGGGCGGCATCGGTCTGGTCCTGCCGGCCGCCGTCGACGTCGCGCCCGGCCTGGTGCCGGCCGCGGCGACCGGGCTCGGGCTGATCATGGTCGGCGCCGTCGTCGTGCACGCCCGGCGCGGCGAGGGCAAGAGCGTCGTGGTCAACGTGCTCCTGCTGGTCCTCGCGGCGGTCGTGGCCTGGGGACGGTTCGGGCCGTACGCGTTCTGACGGCGGGTCGGCGAAACCGCGGACCGGGGCCCCGGCGAACGACCGGTTCCCCGCTCCGCGCGCCGGTCAGCGGCGGGGCGGCCCCGGCAGCAGCGGGCCGGTGAAGTAGTCGTCCTCGTAGTCGTCCGAGTCGACGTTCGCGGTGATCGAGCTGGTCGCGCCCGACAGCAGGCCGAGCACCAGGAAGGCCACCAGCAGTCCGCGCCCCGCGCCGCTCAGGACCAGCGGGCGGGTCGCCGACACCGGGCCGCCCGGCTCGGAGCCCGGCTCGTCGCCGAACAGCCGCTTCGGGTAGGCGGCGGTCAGCATCAGCAGGTAGGCCAGGTAGCGCATGCGGTAGCGCAGGACCGCCGCCGTCGCCTCGAACAGCGGCTGCGGCATCCGCCCGAGGATCAGCACCACCAGCCAGCTGATCCAGCCGACCACCCACCAGCCGGCGAAGAGCAGTCCCTGGACGACGGCCGCCGGGATGACCAGGATCAGCCGGAACAGCACCGCGAGGCGGTTGAGCTCGCCGGGCCGCAGCCCCACCTGGGCCGGGTAGTCGGGGGCCCGGAACGCGAACGGCGGATAGCGGTCGTGGGTGAGCATGAGGTAGCTGCTCACCCTGGTCTCGTACGGCAGGTACGCCGAGAGGTAGTCGGCGGCGAAGACCGGCAGGCGGCCCAGCGCCAGCGCGCCGAACCAGCCGACGACCGCCACGAAGAAGGCCACCACCGACAGCACCCAGGTCACGATGAACTGCGGGATCAGCAGCAGGACCCGCACCAGTACGGTCAGCCGGTTCTGCGGTCCGGGGGCGGGCAGGTCGAGCGGGGGCAGCCACTCGCGTTGGTCGGGGGCGGCGGTGGGGGGAGCCTGCCACATCGGGGGCCTCCAGGTCTCGGCACCGGGCGGACGGCGCGACGGGGCCGCGCGTGCTGAAGCAGCGCGTGCTCCGAAGATCGCAGCCCCGTTCCGGTGCCCGCGCGCTGCGCTGCTCCATTCGGCGGCGCTGCGGCCTGTCTGCTCCGATCATTTCGACATCCGATCCGACAAGCGGGCGGCTGCCAAACGGTGGCGTGACGGACAGCGGACGAGCAGGTTCGAACGATTCCGGTCGGAACCCCATCGGAGGCGGTCGGCGAGGCAGCATCGCTCCGAGGACGACCGGGTCTCCACCCGATCGCCTGTCATGTTCGGGGCGCACTCACCGAGGGGGTGCCGGATTGCCGGCGATCGACGACCACCTGCCCGACCCGCCCGACCCGCCCGACAGGGACGGACCGGCCGCGCCGGGCGGTGTCACAGACCTCGGAGAACTCTCCGACTTCGGCGCCTTCCTGCGGCTCTCCGCGGACCTCACCGGCTTCGACGAGACGGAACTGCGCGCCACCGGCGTGGCGCACGAACACCACCGCACCCTCCTCGCCCACCACGTCCGCGACGAACACGACCTGCTCCACCTCTGGTACGTCGGCGCCTGGCCGAACGAACCGCCCTCCTCGCCCCGCGCCCACGACCGCGGCCTGATGTGGCGCACCTTCCACGGCGCCGCCCCCGGAAGCACCGCCCCCGGCCACGGCAGCTGGGCCGACGCCCCGCACCCGCACGGCGGAGGCGACCGATGAGCCGCCCGCCGGAGCACCACCCCGAGGACGGCGACCGCCCCTGGGACGTGATCGTGGTCGGCGCGGGCCTCGCCGGCACCCTGGTCGCCCACCGCCTCGGCGCCCACGGCCACCGCGTGCTCGTCCTGGAAGCCGGCCGCACCGTCCCCGGCGCCGCCACGACCACCACCGCGTACCGGGCCGCCGGCGGCGGTACCCCCACCTCGCCCTACCCGCGCAGCGCGGACGCCCCCTCCCCGGACGTCGACGACCTCACCGGCCTGCCCGACGGCGGATTCACCGCCACCGGCCACCTCGTCCAGCACGGCCCGCTGCCCTACGCCAGCGGCTACCTGCGGGCCAACGGCGGTACCGGACTGCTCTGGACCGGACTCACCCCGCGCATGCACCCCGAGGACTTCCGCACCGCCGACCTCGGCCACGGCCGCAACTGGCCGATCGGCTACCACGACCTCGAACCGTACTACCGGCAGGCCGAACAGGAACTCGGCGTCGCCGCCGACGCCGACCAGCAGCGCCACGACGTCGGCCTGCCCATCCCCGGCGACTACGCCTTCCCGATGCGCCCCGTCCCGTCGAGCCACCTCGACCGCACGCTCGCCCGCGCCCTCGACGGCCGGACCGCCCGCGACCCGGCGGCCGACCAGGACGTCCGGCTCACCGTCAGCACCACCCCGCACGCCCGCAACGCGCCGCCCACCCCGGGCAGGCCCGGCGCCGGACCCGCCCACCCGACCGGCCCGCTCTGCCAGGGCGCCGCCAGCTGCGTCCCGGTCTGCCCCATTGGCGCCAAGTACACCCCGCTGCGGACCCAGGCGCGCTGGGCGCCCGGCGTGCGGCTGCGCACCGACGCGGTGGTGAGCCGGGTCGTCGTCGACGCCACCACCGGCCGCGCCACCGGCGTCGAGTACCACGCCGGCGGCACCGTCCACCGGGTCCGCGCCGACCTGGTCGTGCTCGCCGCCCACGCCATCGAGAACGCCCGGCTGCTGCTCCTCTCCGGCCTCGCCAACCGCGGCGACCAGGTCGGCCGCAACCTGATGGACCACCCGGCGCTGCTCACCTGGGGCCTGCTGCCGCAGCCGACCGGCCCCTACCGGGGACCGGGCTCCACCAGCGGCCTGGAGGCCTTCCGGTTCGGCCCCGCCCGCGCCCGCCGGGCCCCCTTCCGGATCGAGATCGGCAACTGGGGCTGGTCCTGGGCCGGCCGGCCGCCCGAGGCCGAGACCGCGGGGCTGCTGCGCGCCGGACTGCGCGGCAAGGAGCTCCGGGAACGCCTCGGCGACCGGCTCGGCCGTCAGTTCGCGCTCCAGTTCGAGCTGGAGCAGCCCGCCGACCCGGCCAACCGGGTCACCCTCGACCGCACCCGCCGCGACCCGCTCGGACTGCCGCGCCCGGCGCTGCACTACGACCTGTCCGCCTACGTCCGGCACGGCATGGCCTCCGCCCGGGCCGTCTCCGACCAGCTGTTCGCCCTGCTCGGCGCCGAGGACCACACCCGCTACGAGGCCGGCCCCGGCTGGCCCGGACACCTCGAACACCGGGGCCGGGCCTACGCCTACCGGGGCGCCGGGCACGCCGGCGGCACCCATGTGATGGGCGACGCGCCGGGGGACTCCGTGGTCGACCAGTGGCAGCGCTGCTGGGACCATCCCAACCTCTACGCCGTCGGCTGCGGCTCGATGCCCTCCCTCGGCACCTCCAACCCCTCGCTCACCATGGCGGCGCTCGCCCTGCGCAGCGCCGACCGCATCCACCGGGAGCTGACGGCGCTGCACCGGGCGGCCGTCCTCGCGCGCCCCGCCCCCGCACCCCCTGCCCCGACGACGCCCCCGCCCCCGCCCCCGCCCCCGTCCCCGCCCCCGTCCTCGACCCCGTCCAGGGAGCCCTCATGACCGGTCTGCCGCTGCCGCCCGTGCCGGAGCCGTACTACCTGCCGTTCCACTACGGCGCCCTGCACAACATCGGCGTGGACTTCCTGGTCGAGCCCGGACCGGTGCGGGCGCTGCTCGCCGAACGCCACCCCGCGCTGGCCGCCGCCGACTTCGGCGGCCGGGCCTGCGTCTCGCTCAACTACCAGCTCTACTTCGCCCAGTACCCCACCGGCGGCGGCATCACCGAGGAGGTGGAGATCAACGTCATCGCCCACCCGGCGTCCGCCGCCGACCGGCTCCCGGCCGTCGACTACGGCCAGTACGCCCGCGGCCACGACCAGACCAGGCTGCTCGGCATCGCCCGCCTCCACGTGCTCTGCGACAACCCGCTCGCCATCGACGCGGGCACCGTCCTCTACGCAGAACCCAAGCACCCGGGCTGGTTCACCGCCGTCCTGCCCTCGCTCAACGCGGCCGCCGTGCACGACCGCTGGTCCTTCGTCTGCCACCGCGCCGGCCTCGGGCCGGACGGCCTGCGGCGGTACGACGAGGAACTCTTCGCGGTCGAGGCGGACCTCGCCGGACTCGACGGCGAGCCGGTCGTCAACACCCCGGTCACCGGCTACGGCACCGACCCGGAAGGGCGGCTGCTCGCCGGTCCGCTGACCGTCCACCAGCCCTACCGCTTCCACCCGCTCGACACCCGCACCGCCGGCCGGATACGGCTCACCCTCGGCCGGTCGGGGCCGGAACCGGGGGACCGCAGCCGGCAGGCCGCGGCCGACCTCGCCCGACTGGTCGGCGGCGCGCCCGCCGCCGGGGTGTGGACCTACCAGTCCGCCCCGGTCGCCGCGCACCACCGCCCCTACTACGTCCGCTGACCCGGGAGCGGCCCGCTGTCGCGCCAACTGGCGGGCAGGCGGTTGAAATTCATTCCATCAGGTGAAGCAGGCGGCGGCGGGTCGTCCGCCCCGCCGCCGCTCGCCGATAGTGGGAGACCGATCGGGCACCGAGCGTCCCGACGTACGGAGATACGGAGAGAAGGAGCGGCACATGCGGACCGAGGCCACCCAGCGGATCGATCTCGTCTTCGGCCTGTTCGACGCCAACGGCAACGGTGTGATCGACATCGGGGACTTCGACCTGATGTCCAAGCGCGTGGTCGAGGCCGCGGTCCATTCGGACGAGGCGGCCAAGGACGCCATCCGCGCCGCGTTCCGGCGCTACTGGGTGACCCTGGAGACGGAACTGGACGCCAACGGTGACGGCGTGGTCACCCGGGAGGAGTTCCGGGGCTTCGTCCTGTCGCCCGAGCGCTTCGGCCCGACGATCGGGCAGTTCGCCGACGCCCTGGCAGCCCTGGGCGACCCGGACGGCGACGGCCTGGTCGAACGCCCGCTGTTCACCGCCCTGATGACCGCGATCGGCTTCGGGCACGCCAATATCGACGCCCTCTTCGACGCCTTCGAGCCGACCGCCGACGACCGGATCCCGGTGGCCACCTGGGCGGAGGGCATCCGCGACTACTACGCGCCGGACAAGGCCGGCATCCCGGGGGACCACCTGGTGGGCACCCCGGCCACCTGATCCGTCCGGCAGCGGCACCCCGCCCGTTTCCGGACCAGTCGACGACCAGCCGAGGAGCAGTGTGAAACCAGCAGTCGGACTCGCCGTGGGACGTGGAACGGGCGCGGAGCTCGCGGCCGTCTTCGAACGGGTCCTGCACCGGATAGCGTCCCTGTACGGCGCCGGGGTCGAGATCGTCAGGTCACCGCGGACCTACCACTCGTACGTCTCGCTCCGTGAGGAGGTGGGCGACATCGAGCGGATCCGTGCGCTGACCGAGGAGGACGCCCGCCACTACGAGCGGTTCTGCCGCGAACGCGCGCGGCTCGGCACGACGGCCGTCTTCCGCACGGCCGTCAACGCCCAGTCGCTCTACCTGGTCCGGCGGCGCCTCCAGGCCGTCAAGGTCGAGCCGATCGCCGCCGGGGACGGTTCGCTGCTGCTGGTCCGGGACCAGGCGCAGGGCTTCTACACCGGCGAGAACCGGCACGCCCCGGGCGTGGTCACCCGCACCATGGAGTTCAGCCGGGAGATCACCGGCAAGGTGCTCGAATTCGCCGTCCGGCGCGCCCGGCGGCTGTGGCCCGACGGCGGACCCGCCCGGGTGGTGATGGCCTACAAGTACCACCTGCTGGACGGCGCCCTGGACGACTGGGTGGGCGAGATCGCGCGCGGGCTGGGCGTCGAGGTGCGGCTGTTCCAGCCCGACACGGTCAACCGCAACCTGATCACCCACGGCCTCGGCGACCGCACGGTCGTCGTGGCGGGCAACGAGTGGGCCGACATCATGCACGTCGTCCTGCTGGACCGTTTCGGCGGCGAGCGGCAGGAGAGCCGCTGCACCGAGAACGTCCACCTGCACCCGGAGCTGCGGGAGCTGGTGGAGTACCAGACCGTGCACGGCTCCGCCGACGACCTCGCGGGCAAGGACACCGTCAACCCCGTCGCCACCCTGCGCGCCGCCGCGGCGATCGCCGAGCGGCACGCGGGCTGCCCGGGCGCGGTGGCCGCCGTCGAGACCGCCCTGGCCGCCGCCGAGCAGCGGGGCGTGCGGACACCCGACCTCGGCGGTCGGCACTCCACTACCGCCGTGGTCGACGCCGTGCTCGACGCCCTGGCGGCGCGGGCGGCCACCGCCGGCCCGCTCCCGATCGGCGGGCCGCGCCCCGCCGGTGGTCCGCCGCCCGTGGCCGTCCTCGCGGACCGGCCGTGAGCGCCGTGCCGGACCGGACGGCGCTGGTCGTGGTCGACCTGCAGAACGACTTCTGCGCCGGTCCCGTCGCCGCCGCCCGCTACCCGGGGGACCCGGAGCGGCTCACCGTCGTGGCGGCCAACGCCGCCCGGGCCGTCGAGACGGCGCGGGCACACGGCACCGAGGTGCTCTTCGTCCGCTTCCTCGGCGACCCCGAGCACCAGGGCGCCGCCTGGCGCCACCGGGACGCCGTGCTCGGCAAGCCCCCCAAGTGCCTCGACGGGAGCTGGGGCGCCGAGTTCCACGGCGTGGCGCCGGGGCCCGGCGAGGCGGTGTTCACCAAGTACGCCTGCTTCGACGCCTTCCTCGGCGAGGGCTTCGGCCCGTACCTCACCGCGCGAGGGATCGGGCACCTGGCGTTCGCGGGCGTGTTCACCGACGTCTGCGTGGACAGCACCGCGCGCACCGCCTTCCAGAAGGGCCTCCACGTGACGGTGCTCCGGGACTGCACCGCCGCCCTGCACTACCGGGACGAGGAGGTCCTGAGCTTCATGGGCCGCGTCTACGGCGCCCGCGTCACCACCCACGACCGACCCGCCGTCTGGACACGGCACCCCGAGCAACTGGAGCGCCCATGACCCCCGCCGCGGCGGCCCCCGCCACCACCGGTGTCGCGACCGGAGTGACCATCCGAGCCACCAGCGCGGTGGCCGCCTCCTCCTCCGGAGCCTCCGCCGCCTCCTCCGGCGTCGACGAGGGCGTCGGACTGACCGCGCTGCTGGTCGCCGCCGCCCGCGCGATCGAGAGCCGTCGCCCCGACGCCCTGGCCCGCGACCCGCTCGCCGAGCACTTCGTCCGCGCCGCCCGCGCCTCCGCGCACTGGCCGCTCCACCCCCGGGACGTCCCGCGGGGCGCGGACGGCGCGGACGACCCGCTGTGGGGGCGGCTCGGCGGCTACTTCGCGCTGCGGACCAGGGCCCTGGACGACCACCTGCTGCGGGCCGCCCAGCTCGGCGCCCGCCAGGTGGTGCTGCTCGGGGCCGGGCTGGACGCGCGCGCCCACCGGCTGGACTGGCCACCCGGGACGACCGTCTTCGAGCTCGACCGGGCCCGGGTGCTCGGGTTCAAGCAGCAGGTCCTGGACCGGGTCGGTGCGCGGCCGACCGCCCGGCGGGTGCCGGTCGCCTGTGACCTGCGGCTGGACTGGGCCGCCGCGCTCACCGCCGCCGGCTTCCGCCCGGGCGAGCCGACCGCTTGGCTCGCCGAGGGCCTGCTGCTCTACCTGCCGGCCGCCGCGGAACGGCGCCTGATCGCCATCGTGGACCGGCTGAGCGCGACCGGCAGCAGCCTGGCCTACGAGGTGAAGCTCGGCATGGAGCCCGCCGCCGTGCGCCGCAACCCCGTCTACCTCGCGGCCCGCGACCGACTCGGCATCGACCTGCTGGTGCTGTTCGACGACGAGCCCCGGCCCGACACCGCCGCCGACCTGGACGCCCGGGGCTGGGCCACCGTCACCCACACCCCGTTCGAGTTCACCCGCCACTACGGCCGCGGCCCGCGCCCCGAGCCGGACGACGCGCTCGCCGCCAACCGCTGGGGCTTCGCCTCGCGCGGGCCGCTGCCCGGCCCGCGCCGCCCGGGACCGGCCCCGCTCTGACCCGGCCCCGGCCGGCCGGACACCCGGCCCCGCCGGCCGGAGGTCACCAGGTCCGTGCCGCCGCCAACAGCCGTTCGCGGACCAGCGCGACGTGCGGGTTGGCGGACGGGCCCGGGCGCCGCACCAGGTAGGCGGTGTTGATCGGCGGGTCCTCCGGCCGGTGGAGCAGCCGCAGGGCGCCGGAGGCCAGCTCGGCCCGGCAGAGGTAGCCGGGCAGGACGCTCCAGCCCGCCCCGGCCGTCACCGCGGCGACCACGCCCCGCAGATCGGGGACGGTGACGGCGGCCCGGACCTGGAGGCGGCGGTCGAAGACGTGGCGCCAGTAGCGGCGGGCGATGGGCAGGTCCTCGGCGTAGGCGACCAGCGGCGCCCGCTCCAGGGCGTCCGGGAGCGGCGCTGCGGACAACCGGTCGGCCCAGGCCGGGGCGGCGACCAGGACGAAGTCCTCGTCGGAGAACGGTTCGGCGTGCAGCGAGCGGCCGCGCGGGCGCCGGGTGGCGACCACGAGGTCGTGGTGCCCTGCGCGCAGCTCCGTGAGCAGCGGGTCGGTCAGCCCGGTGGCCACCCGCAGCCGGACGCCCTGGTCGGTGAGCGGCGCCAGTACGCCGAGCAGGACGGTGCAGAGGAACTCGGCCGGCCCCGCCAGGTGTACGGGCTCGGGCGCGCGCTCCGGCCCCGCGCCCGCCACGTCGGCCAGCCGGTCGAGGGGTTCCGCCAGCCGGGCGGCGAGGTCGTCCGCGTGGGGGAGCGGGACGACGCCCCGGGGACGTCGCTCGAACAGCTCCCGGCCCAGCCGCTCCTCCAGGGCCCGGATCTGGGCAGTGACGGTCGGCTGGGAGAGCCGCAGCCCGCGTGCGGCCGCGGTGAACGAGCCCGTCCGGTGGACCGCCAGGAAGGTGCGCAGCTGATTCAGGTCCGGCGGCCCCGACCCATGGGAATTCCTATCGCTCATGCGCGCCAATTCTAGGCGCCCGAACGGGTCGCTCCGCTGTTCGGCCGTCCCCGCGCCGATGTCCGGTATCGGTTTTCCGATTGGTGTGTGCCGCTGGGCGGGCCTACCGTCGAGGGCGTCGGCCCGCCGGCGTTCCGGGTGCACGTCGTCAGGAGGTGCACGGCGGACACCGCCGCAGGCGCGGGCCGACCGACGTGTCGGACCGACCGTCGACCTGCCGAGCGAAGACCCGGAGACCCTCCATGTCGAAGAAGATCCTTTTCGTGATGACCGGCGCCGACCACTGGACGCTCGCCGACGGCACCCTGCACCCGACCGGCTTCTGGGCCGAGGAGGCCGCCGCGCCGTACGAGTCGTTCAAGGCGGCCGGCCACACCGTGACCGTGGCCACCCCGGGCGGTGTGGTGCCGACCGTCGACACCGCCAGCCTCGCCCCCGAGTTCAACGGCGGGGAGGAGGGCGCGCGGCAGGTCGCGGAGGTGCTGGCCGGTGCCGGGGAGCTCAAGAGCCCGATCGCGCTGGAGGACGTGCGACTGGACGACTACGACGCCGTCTTCTACCCCGGCGGCCACGGCCCGATGGAGGACCTGGCCGTCGACGCCGACTCCGGCCGCCTGCTGGTCCGGGCGCTGAAGTCCGGCAAGCCGCTCGGTGTCGTCTGCCACGGCCCGGCCGCGCTGCTGGCCGCGGTCGAGGACGACGGCCGCAACGCCTTCGAGGGCTACCGGGTCGCGGCCTTCACCAATGACGAGGAGACCCAGTCCGGCCTCGCCGCGAAGGCTGCGTGGCTGCTGGAGACCCGCCTCGTCGAGGCCGGTGTCGACGTCCAGGTCGGCGAGCCCTGGGCTCCGCACGTGGTCGTCGACCGCAACCTGGTCACCGGCCAGAACCCGGCCTCCGCCGCCCCGCTCGCCGCCGAACTGCTGAAGAGGCTGGCCGGCTGACACGCTCCGTGCCGGAGGCACGGAGGAGGTCCGGGGCGCCCCGCCCACGCCCGCCCGACCAGGTACGGGGTGAGCCGGATGCCGATGGACGACGCGGCCCCGGGACCTGTTCCTGACCTGGTGCGCCCGGTCGGATCTCTACCGGCGGGAGTGCGCGGGTCCTCCCGGGTCGTTGATGTGCCGGCAGCAACCCGTGCTGACCGCAGGACGGCCTGTTGTGAAAGTACTGGTCACGCGTGATCCGGCCCACCTGGGCGGCGTAGCCGTCAGTGGCGTCGCAGTGCGCCCTCATCGCCGCTCAGGGCTGCCGGCGTGGGGCCTCGTCATCGGGTGTGTCCGGGCTGGCGAAGTGGAACGGAACCGAGAGGTGCTCAGCGAGGGCACGGCCGGCCCGCTCGGCAACCACCGCTACCGGGTGGCGCCGGTGGCGGTCTTCCTGCCTGCCGAGGTACTGCCGGGCTGTCGACCCGTAGACGGTGGCCATCCGAGCCTCTCCCGCCGGGTCGGCGGTGATGGCCAGTAGCCGCACAAACCAGTCGTGGACGGTGTCACCGTCCCAGATCGCCTCGATCGCCACGATGAGGCCCGCGCATCCGGCCGCCCGGCAGGCCAGCGACTCCAGGTCGAGGGGGCTCTCCGGCTCGCGGGCGATCCGGTCGCCGTAGTGGAGGTAGCGATCGTTTGCGATCAGCTGAGCGGTACCGACCCCGATGTCATGGGGAACGAGGCCGATGTCGGTGATGGTGCTCACGGCCATGAGGAGCGAGTCCCGGAGGACATGTCCGTCGATCTCGTCGCGGATCCCGGCCGGCAGGCTCTCCCACCACTCGGTCCTGGCCGCCTTGTCCATGCCCATGCGATTCCCCGTCCCCCAGGAGGCCCGTCTGCGGAGCCTCGCAGCACTGTACGTCGCCGGGGTGCGGAGCGGTGGTGTCCGGTCAGCGGCGCGAGCAGTACGCCGGCCAGGGTGGTGGTGCGGTGCTTCGCTCGCACGGGGCTCTCTCCTCGTGCCGTTCGTCCGGGAAGGACCGTCGGCCGGTGGGTCCGGCCGACGGTACTGAGGTGTGGTGCGGACCGCGGCCGTCCGGGGCGTGGGTCAGCCGGTGATGCAGTCCGGGACGGGGTTGGTCTCGCTGTAGATCGCGGTGTCGGGCATCCAGCCCCAGCCGCCGGTGTCGGACTGCGTCCACAGCCACCGGTAGGGGTGGGGGCCGCCGCCGTTGTAGCCGCCCTCGTCGGTCTTGCAGACGAACCAGCTCGGGTTGCTGCGCATCACTCCGGTGACCGGGTACGCGGTGGAGGGCTGCGAACGCACGTTGGTGTTGGGGACGTTGTTGCAGTAGTGGACGCGCCAGCTGCCGCTGACGGTGCCGCCGACGGTCCCGGTGTAGGTCCAGCCGGCGTCCCAGCAGTCGGCGGCCGCGTGGGCCGGGCCGGCCGGGAGCACGGCGGCGCCGGCGGCGGCCGCCAGGGTGATGCCGAGCGTGGCGAGCTTCCTGCGGAGGTTCATGGTGGTTCGGGTGCCTTTCGGTGCGGTGCTGCGCGGTGCTGTGTGGTGCCGCACGCCGCTGTGCTGTGCGCGTCGCGCGGCGGTGGGTGGGGGAGCGGCCTCATCGGACGGGCCGTCGGCTCCGCGGCCCGTGGCGACGGTTCCGAGCGTCGCAAGCACGTCCGGACGGCGTCCAGCGGAGCGTCGTCGCCCGTTGTGGCGGGAAACGGGAAACCCCGCGGGAAACCGCGGACGAGCTGCCTGAACTCCGGCCGTCAGTCCGCGCCGCAGCCCTTCCGGTACGGCTGCCCCGGCAGCAGTCGCGACCAGCGCTCGCGGTCCACCGGGCCGAGCAGCGCGCAGACCGCCGCCGAGCGCTCCGCGGTGTCCCGGTGCCACAGCCGCACCGTTCCGTCGCTGCCGCCGCTGGCCAGCGTCCGCCCGTCCGGGCTGAAGTCGACCGACCGGACGGCGCCGCCGTGGCCGGAGAGCGTGGCCGCCGGTGCGCCCGCGACGGCGTCCCAGAGGCGGACCGTGGCGTCGTTGCCGCCGCTGGCCAGGGTGCGGCCGTCGGGGGCGAAGGCGACCGCGCGCACCGCTCCCGCGTGCCCGGTGAGCACGGCCGGTGCGTGCCGTGCCCCGATGTCCCAGGTGCGGACGGTGGCGTCGTTGCCGCCGGTGGCGAGGGTGCGGCCGTCGGGGGCGAAGGCGAGGGCGCGCACCGCCCCGGTGTGCCCGGTGAAGGTGGCGGTCGGCCGCCGGTCGGCGACGTCCCAGAGCCGCACGGTCAGGTCGTCGCTTCCGGTGGCGAGGGTGCGGCCGTCCGGGGCGAAGGCGAGGGCGTTAACGAAGTCCTGGTGCCCGATCAGGACGCCTTCGGGGCCCGGCTGTCCGACGTTCCAGAGCCGGGCCGTGCGGTCCTCGCCCGCCGAGGCGAGCAGCCGGCCGTCCGGGCTGAACGCCACCGCGGACACCGGGCCCTGGTGCCCGGTGAAACCGGCCCGTTCGCGCAGGGTGGCGAGGTCCCAGAGCCGGACGGTGCCGTCCGCGCCGGCCGAGGCGAGCAGCCGGCCGTCCGGGCTGAACGCCAGGCCGAGGACCTGGCTCGCGTGGCCGGTCAGCACGGCGGTCCCGCGGCGGGTCGCGACGTCCCAGAGCCGCACCGAGCGGTCGGCACCGGCGGTGGCGACGGTGCGCCCGTCCGGGCTGAACACCGCGCGCCGGACCTCCGTGTGCGGATGGGGGGTCAGCGTCGCCGCGCCCAGGTCCCACAGCACGGCGGAGTGGTCGAACCCTGCGGTCGCCAGCAGCTTGCCGTCCCGGCTGGCGGCGACGCCCTGGACGTAGTCGGTGTGGCCGCCGAGGGTGGCGGTCACCCGGCGGGCGGCGACGTCCCAGAGCCGGACGGTGCCGTCGCCGCTCGCGCTGGCCAGGGTGGCGCCGTCGTCGGTGAAGGCGACCGCGTTGACATCGTCGTCGTGACCGGTGAGGGCCGCCGCGGCGGTGCCGGTGGCGGTGTCCCACAGGCGCACCGTGCGGTCGGTGCCCGCCGAGGCGAGGGTGCGCCCGTCCGGGCTGACGGCCAGGCCGAGGACCTGGCCGAGGTGGCCGGCGAGGGTGGCCGTGGGGGTGCCGGTGGCGGTGTCCCACAGCCGCACGGTGTGGTCCGCCCCGGCGGAGGCGGCGGTCCGTCCGTCCGGGCCGGCCACGAC
>NZ_JBHVER010000100.1:0-28236 GCF_042802195.1 Kitasatospora sp. NPDC057500
CCCCCGCCCGGGCCGCCCCCGCGGCGGCGGCGGGTGCCGCTGCGCCGCAGTCCGCCCCGCTCGCGGGCGGCGCCGGTGCCGCCGGTGCACGCGTGGCCGGTGCCGAGCCGGGCGCACCGGTGACCCTCGGGCGTGCACCGGTGCGCGCCCGACCGTTCGACCTCCCGTTGTTCACTCGGACCCGCCAGGCCGTGCACCGGTCTGGCTTCGTGGAAGGACGCCCCCGAATGAGGGTGCTGCTGCTGGGCGCCGACGGCTTCATCGGCCGTCGGGTCACCGACCGCCTGCTCGTGGATCCGGAGTTGCAGGTGACGGTGCTCGGCCGGCGTGACTCCGCCGACATCCGTTTCGACCTGACCACCGGCAGTCCGGGCGCGCTGGCCCGGTTCCTGGACGCGGTCGCGCCGCAGGTGGTGATCAACTGCGCGGGCGCCACCTACGGCAGTTCGCGCACGCTGATCCGGGCCAACACGCTGGCCGTGGCGACGGTCTGCGAGGGCATCCGGCGCAGCCGGGAGCCGGCCCGGCTGGTGCACGTCGGCTCGGCGGCCGAGTACGGGCCGGTGCCGGGCGGGGTCCCGGTGTCGGAGGGCTCCGAGCCGCGCCCGGTGGGCCCGTACGGGGTGTCGAAGCTGGCCGGTACGGAGCTGGTGCTGGCCTCGGGGCTGGACGCGGCGGTGCTGCGGGTGTTCGACGTGGTGGGGCCCGGGGCGCCGACCGCCTCGCTGTTCGGGCGGCTGGCGGAGGGCCTGCGGCGGGCGCTGGAGCGCGAGGAGTCCCAGGTGCGGATGCCGGACCTGTCCGGATACCGGGATTTCGTCGACGTGCGGGACGTCGCTCGGGCGATCCAGGCGGCGGCGGTGTCGGCCGCGACGGGGGTGATCAACATCGGCAGCGGCCACGCCGTCCGGGCGCGCGAGGCGGCCCAGCTGCTGGTCCGGGCGTCGGGCTTCGAGGGGGCCATCGTGGAGGAGAACCGGCAGGTGGTGCTGCCCGCGCAGGCCGGCGGGACGGTCGAGCACGTGCCGGGGCACGTGCCCGCGCATCACCTGCCGGGCCACCGTCCGGCGGAGCCCCGGCCGGGCGAGGGCCGGGTGGCGTCGGGCGAGCCGGTGCCGTGGCGGCAGGCGGACGTGCGCACCGCCCGGGACCGTCTCGGCTGGCGGACGCAGGTGCCGCTGGAGGAGTCGCTGGGCGACGTCTGGCTGGAGACGGCCTGCCGGGTCTGACCCGGCCCGCGCGCACTCCCCGCGGCTCCCCGCAGGCTCCGGACGGCCCCGCAGCAAGGCCGTCCGGGGCCTGATCGCGGCCCGACCGGGGCCTGACCTGGGCCTGTTCCGTGGTCCCACCATCCGGCGCGGCCCGTCTCGCCCATCGGACGAGCTGTCTCGGAATACCGGGGCGGCGTGACACTGTTGGCGTAGCAGAGCCACCTCGGTGGCGGAGCAACAATGCCCCTAGAGGTTGGCCCTGGCCACCTGAACTGACGACCATCGGAGTCCCCGTGTCGCTGCCACCCCTGGTCGAGCCGGCCGACGAGCTCACCGTTGACGAGGTCCGCAGGTACTCCCGCCACCTGATCATCCCCGACGTGGGCATGGCCGGGCAGAAGCGGCTGAAGAACGCCAAGGTGCTGTGCGTCGGCGCCGGCGGCCTCGGCTCGCCCGCGCTGATGTACCTGGCGGCGGCCGGTGTGGGCACGCTCGGCATCGTCGAGTTCGACGTGGTCGACGAGTCGAACCTGCAGCGCCAGATCATCCACGGCCAGTCGGACATCGGCCGCTCCAAGGGCGAGTCGGCGCGCGACTCGGTCAAGGAGATCAACCCCTACGTCGACGTGATCCTGCACGAGGAGCGCCTCGACAACTCCAACGTGATGGAGATCTTCTCCGGCTACGACCTGATCGTGGACGGCACCGACAACTTCGCCACCCGGTACCTGGTGAACGACGCCGCGGTGCTGCTCGGCAAGCCGTACGTGTGGGGCTCGATCTACCGTTTCGACGGCCAGGCGAGCGTGTTCTGGGCCGAGCACGGCCCCTGCTACCGCTGCCTCTACCCGGAGGCGCCGCCGCCGGGCATGGTCCCGTCCTGCGCCGAGGGCGGCGTGCTGGGCGTGCTGTGCGCGTCGATCGGCTCGATCCAGGTCACCGAGGCGATCAAGCTGCTGGCCGGGGTCGGCGACCCGCTGGTCGGCCGGCTGATGATCTACGACGCCCTGGAGATGAACTACCGCCAGGTGAAGGTCCGCAAGGACCCGAACTGCGCGCTCTGCGGTGAGAACCCGACCGTCACCGAGCTCATCGACTACGAGGCCTTCTGCGGCGTCGTGTCGGAGGAGGCGCAGGCCGCGGCCGCCGGTTCGACGATCACCTCCAAGCAGCTCAAGCAGTGGCAGGACGAGGAGGAGGACATCTTCCTCATCGACGTCCGCGAGCCCGGCGAGTACGAGATCGTCAACATCCCCGGCGCGGTGCTGATCCCGAAGAACGAGTTCCTGATGGGCAACGCCCTGGAGCAGCTGCCGCAGGACAGGAAGATCGTGCTGCACTGCAAGTCGGGCGTCCGCTCGGCCGAGGTGCTGGCCGTGGTGAAGTCGGCCGGCTTCGCCAACGCCGTCCACCTGGGCGGCGGCGTGCTCGGCTGGATCAACCAGATCGAGCCGCACAAGCCGGTCTACTGATCCGCAGCGTCCGGTGAACGTGTGGAAGGGCCCGCTCCGGCGGGCCCTTTCGCGTGCCCGCGGAGGGCCTAGAGCGCGCCCTTGCGCTGGAGCACGTTGTAGGAGATCCAGCCGGGCAGCACCGGCAGCCAGAAGGTGAGCGCCCGGTAGAGGAAGACTGCCGGGGTGGCGACGGCGGGCGGCACGTCGGCGACGGTGAGCGCGCCGATCAGCGCGACCTCGACCGGGCCGATGCCGCCCGGGGTGGGGATGGCGGAGCCGGCCGCGTTGGCGGTCAGGAAGACCACGGCGACCGCCGAGAAGGAGATCGAGCCGCCGAACGCCTGCACCGAGGCGTCCAGGCAGGCGGTGAAGGAGAGCGTCAGCAGCAGGATGCCGCCGAAGCCGGTGATCAGCTTGCTGGGCGTCTGCATCAGGTCGAGCATCCGGGGCACCACGCCGAAGAACAGCGAGCGCAGCCGGTTCAGCACGAACCGCCGCAGCGGGGCGACCGCCGCGACCACCAGGGCCAGCACGGCGGCGCTCAGCACGCCGATGATCACCGCGCGGGACGCGGAGAGGTCGCCGTTGGTCTGGCTGCCGGTGATGAGGCCGAAGCTGAACAGCAGCAGCAGGTGCCCGGTCAGGCCGGCCAGCTGGGAGGCGCCGACCGAGGCGACGGCCTGGCCGGAGCGGATGCCCGCCTTCTGCAGGTAGCGGGTGTTCAGCGCGATGCCGCCGATCGCGGCCGGGGCGACCAGCTTCACGAACGACCCGGCGACCTGGGCGGCCACGGTGCGGCGGAACGGCAGCTTCTCCGGGACGAAGCCGGTCAGGCTCATCGACGCGGCGACGTAGGAGAACGCGGCCGCGGCGAGGGCCACCGCCGCCCAGGCCCAGTTCATCTGGGAGAGCTTGAGCTGGGCGGGCTTGACGGTGGTCAGCGTCAGGTAGGCGGCGAAGGTGAGCGCGACCACCATGATCAGGCTCTTCGGCTTGAGCCGCTCCAGCTTGGCCGGCTCCATCGGCGCCTCGGGGGCGATCTGCAGGATCTGGGCGCGGATCCGGCTGAGCAGGTCCTCGCCGGCGGCCGCGATGTCCTCCTCGGCCTGCTGCTGGGTGCGCTCCCCGGCGGCGACCTGCTCCAGCGCCCTGGCCCGGGCGGCGGCCTTGCGGTCCTTGGTGAGCCGCTTCAGGTCGACGCGGGTCGAGCGGCTCATGCCGACCGGCTGCAGCAGCGGCAGCGACTGGGCGACCCGCTCGGCGCCGAGCACCGCGTTGGCGGTGGCGACCGTGCGCTCGGGGCCGATCCGCAGCGCGAAGGTGGTGAGCAGCTGGGCGACGTCGATCCGCAGGGTCAGGTCGGTGGCGGCGATGTCGCCGCCGGAGAGGTTGACCAGGCAGGCCGTCTTCTCGTCGACCACCAGCAGCGACTCACCGGTGAGCCGGCGGTGGGCGATCCGGCGCTCGTGCAGGGCGGCGACCGACTCCCAGAGCGAGGCCATCACCTGGTCGGTGACCTCCTCGTCGGCGAGGTCGTCCAGGATGCGGCCCTCGACGTTCTCGTAGACCAGGATCGCGGCGTCCGGGCCCAGCTCGGAGGTGGCGACCAGTTGCGGGGCGCGGGCGCCGGAGGCGGCGGCCGCGTAGGCGATCAGCGCCTCCTGCTCCAGCGCCTGGCGCAGCGACTGCGGGCTGCGCCGCACCGCGACCGAGCGCAGCCGCAGCCGGCGCCAGGCCCGGTAGAAGAAGCCGGAGGCCTGCTGCTCCCGGTCGACGATGTGGACGTCCAGCGGCGGGCCGCTCTGCTGGGCGACCAGGTAGCGGCGGGTGCCGCCGGGGGCGTCGGGGGCGCGGTGGGCGCTGGCCGGGGTGAAGCCGACCTTGCGCAGGCCGATCATCAGGTGCTGGCCGGTGGGCCGGATGTTCGGCGAGCCGATCGCGTAGAGGGTGCCGTAGGCGACGGACCAGCCGATCAGCACGGTGAGCAGCAGCGACAGCGGGGTGGTGTAGCCGCCGAGCAGTTCGGTGATGCCGCTGAAGACGACCACCACCCACAGGGCGACCCGCCACCGGGGCCTGCTCGACATGCCGACCGCCGTCATGTAGGCGATCACCGGGGCGAGGTAGCCGTGCACCGGGTCGGTGAGGGTGCCGACGGAGTCCAGCGGGAAGCGGGTCAGGGCGTCCCGGATGTGGTCGGAGGCGCCCTCGGCGACCCACCAGTCGATGCCCAGCGAGACGCCGTAGGCCAGCACCGAGGCGAGCACGCCGTCGGCGACCCGCAGGCCGTCGCGCTTGATCAGCCGTTCGACCGCGAAGGCGAGCGGGACGGCCAGCACCGCGACGTTGGAGACCAGGCCGGTGATGGTGGAGAGCACCGGGGAGAAGCGGGGCGCGTTCTCGGCGATGTCGATCTCGATGCCGGTGGTGGTGGAGGTCGCCACCCCGGCGAGCACGAAGACCGCGACGATGCCGAGGACGCCGGCCAGGAAGCGGATGAGGTCGGAGGGGCGGTGCGCGCGGGCGGCGAGCAGCGGCTCGTCGACGTCCAGGTGCGGGGCGTCGTCCAGCGGGTCGTGCCCGGAGCGCCGGCCGGGGGCCCCGGGCGGAACGGGCAGGTCCGCGGGAGGGTCCTCGGGCGGGGCCGACGCGCTCGCGGCGGCCTCGGGGGCGGACGGCTGGGTCGGTACGACGGCGGGGGCCCCGTGCGCGGGGCCGGCCGGCTGGGGGCTCTTGATCGTCCGGTCCTTGATCAGGGAGACTTCCGGTGAGGCCTCGGCGGCGGTGTCGCCGACGCCGCCCGCGGGCATGCCGTCGGAGGACTCGTCGGAGCCCTCGTCCACACCCACGTCGGCCGTCCCGGTCATCTGGTCTTGTCCTCGTATCACCACTCACCGCCCCGAAGATGGTGGCATGCCTCGGCGCCCCGCGCTGGACAGGGGCCGGATCGGGCGCGGCGGATCGGCCGCCCCGGGTCCGCGGACCGGCCGGATACGGAAGGATGCCGCAGGTGACGGAAGCCCCCGACGACACCGCCCCCGGCGAGCTGCCGCCCTTCGCCGAACTGGTGCTCGACCTGACCGAGCGGATTCCACCCGGCCGGGTGATGACCTACGGAGACGTCGCCGAGTACCTCGGCCAGGGCGGCCCCCGGCAGGTCGGCCGGGCGATGGCCCTGTACGGCGGCGCCGTGCCCTGGTGGCGGGTGATCCGCGCCGACGGCCGGCTGCTGCCCGGCCACGAGCACCGCGCCCTCGCCCGCTACGGCGAGGAGGGCACCCCGCTGCGCGAGCTCGCCGACCCGCCCCGGGTCGACCTGCGGCGCGCCCGCTGGGACGGCCGGCCCACCGAGGACGCCGAGGACGCCCAGGACGCCGAGGACTTCGCAGACGCCCGGGACGCCGAGGACTTCGCGGACGCCCGGGACGCCGAGGACTGAGATCGGCGGAACCCCGTGCGCGGACGGGAATGACGGGGCAGGATCGTAGGCTCGATACGGCGGGCCCCTCGAAGGGCCCGCCCGCAGTTGCCCGAGCACGACCCCCAGGACGTCCGTGAGCTCCCCCTACCGTCTGGTGCGCAACCCCCTCGTACCGCCCGCCCCGCCCGGACTCGACGCGTACCAGCGCGCCGTGGTCGAGCACGCGGGCGGCCCGCTGCTGGTGCTCGCCGGACCGGGCACCGGCAAGACCACCACCCTCGTCGAGGCCGTCGCCCGGCGGATCGAGGACGGCGCCGACCCCGAGCGGATCCTCGTCCTCACCTTCAGCCGCAAGGCCGCCATGGAACTGCGCGACCGGATGGCCGGGCGGCTCTCCGCCACCGCCGCCGGCGCGCGCGCCGCCGCCCCGCAGGCCACCACCTTCCACTCCTTCTGCTACGCCCTGCTGCGCGCCCACCAGGACCCGGCCGACTACGCCGAGCCGCTGCGCCTGCTCTCCGGCCCCGAGCAGGACGTCATGGTCCGCGAACTGCTCGCCGGCGGCGCCGAGGACGCCCGGCGCGGCCGCTCCCGGATCGCCTGGCCGCTGGACCTGCGCGCCTGCCTCACCACCCGCGGCTTCGCCGACGAGGTCCGCGCCGTGCTCGCCCGCAGCCGCGAGCTCGGCCTCGGCGAGGCCGAGCTGGCCCGCTTCGCCGAGGGCGTCCAGCGCCCCGACTGGGCCGCCGCCGCCCACTTCCTCGCCGACTACCTGGACGTCCTGGACCTGCGCGGCGTCCTCGACTACGCCGAGCTGGTGCACCGCGCCGTCCTGCTCGCCGACCGCCCCGAGGTCGAGCGGAGCCTGCGCGAGCGCTACGACGCCGTCTTCGTCGACGAGTACCAGGACACCGACCCCGCCCAGGTCCGGCTGCTGCGCCGGCTCGCCGGCGGCGGGCGCGAACTGATCGCCGTCGGCGACCCCGACCAGTCCATCTACGCGTTCCGCGGCGCCGACATCAACGGCATCCTGGAGTTCCCGCAGACCTTCCGGCACGCCGACGGGCGCCCCGCCGACGTCAAGGTGCTGCGGGTCTCGCGCCGCTCCGGCGCCGTGCTGCTCGCCGCCGCCGGAGAACTCACCCGCCGGATGCCGATGGGCCGGCTGCCCGCCGACAAGCTCGCCCAGCACCGCTCCCCGCTGCCCGCCAGGGAGGGCGGCCGGGTCGAGGTCTACACCTACCCGACGCCCGGCGCCGAGCTGGACTCGATCGCCGACCTGCTGCGCCGCGCCCACCTGGAGGACGGTGTGCCGTGGGGCGAGATGGCCGTCCTGGTCCGGGCCGGCGCACGGTCCATCCCCGGCGTGCGGCGGGCGCTCGGCGCGGCCGGCGTCCCGCTGGAGATCGACGGCGACGACCTGCCGCTGCGCGAGGAGCCGGCCGTCGCCCAGCTGCTGCTCGCCCTGCGGGTCTGCGCCGAGCAGGCCGTCCGCGACCGGCAGACGGCCGAGACCGGTGACGGCGGGCCCGACCCGCTCACCACCGACCTCGCCCACGCCCTGCTCACCGGCCCGCTCGGCGGCCTCGACGGCGCCGACCTGCGCCGCCTCGGCCGCACCCTGCGCGAGGAGGAGCGCGCCGCCCTGCGCGCCGAGGCCGCGTACGGCGACGGCGCGCCCCCCGCCGTGCCCCGCCCGGCCGGCGACCTGCTGCGCGAGGCCCTCGCCGAACCCGAGCGCCTCGCCGTCCTCGACGCCCCGTACGCCCGCCGCGCCCACGACCTCGGCACCCTGCTGCGCAAGGTCCGCGAGGCCCTCGCCGGAGGCTGCACCGCCGAGGACGCCCTGTGGCAGCTGTGGGACGGCTCCCGCCGCTGGCGCGAGCGGCTGGAGCGGGCCGCCCTGCGCGGCGGCGCCGCCGGCCGCAACGCCGACCGCGACCTCGACGCGGTCTGCGCCCTGTTCGAGACCGCCGCCCGCGCCGAGGAGCAGGTCACCGGCCACCGCGGCGCCCTCGACCTGCTGGCCGAGCTTGAGGCCCAGGACATCGCCGCCGACACCCTCACCGTGCGCACCGTGCGCCCCGAGGCCGTCCGGCTGATGACCGCCCACCGCTCCAAGGGCCTGGAGTGGCGCCTGGTCGTCGTCGCCGGCGTCCAGGACGGCCTCTGGCCCGACCTGCGCCGCCGCGGCTCCCTGCTGGAGGCCGACCGGATCGGCCGCGACGGCCTCGCCGAACCGCTCACCCCCACCGCGCTGCTCGCCGAGGAGCGCCGCCTCTTCTACGTCGCCGCCACCCGCGCCAAGGACCGGCTCGTCGTCACCGCCGTCAAGGCCCCCGCCGACGACGGCGACCAGCCCTCCCGCTTCCTGCGCGAGCTCTACCGCGAGGACGTCGACCCCAGGACCGGCCGGGTCCTGCGGCGCACCCCGCAGGTCACCGTCGAGGACGTCGCCCACCGCCCGCGCCGCCCGCTCGCCGTGCCCGCGCTGGTCGCCGAGCTGCGCGCGGTCACCGTCGACGCCGCCCGCTCGCCCGAACTGCGCCGCGCCGCCGCCGAGCGGCTCGCCACCCTCGCCCTCGCCACCGACGACGAGGACCGCCCGCTGGTGCCCGCCGCCCGCCCGGAGAGCTGGTGGGGCCTGGACGACCCGACCGCCGCCCCCGACCCGCTGCGCTCCGCCGACCTGCCGGTGCGGCTGTCCGGCAGCGGCCTGGAGCAGCTGGAGAACTGCTCGCTGCAGTGGTTCCTCGACAAGGAGGTCAAGGCCCGCGGCGCCTCCTCCGCCGCCCAGGGCTTCGGCAACGTCGTGCACGCCCTCGCCGACGAGGTCGGCTCCGGCCGCACCCCCGCCGACCTCGCCGTCCTGATGGAACGCCTGGACACCGTCTGGGACGCGCTGGCCTTCGACGCGCCGTGGAGGTCCCAGCAGGAGAAGACCGAGGCCCGCGCCGCCCTGGAGCGCTTCCTCACCTGGCACGTGATGGCCCGCGGCCGCGACGTCGTCGCCACCGAGCACGAATTCGACGTCACCCTCGACGCGGGCGGCGTCCAGGTGCGCATCCGCGGCTCGATGGACCGGGTCGAGAAGGACGAGGCCGGGCGCGCCTACGTCGTCGACTTCAAGACCGGCAAGCAGACGCCCACCGACAAGTCGCTGCCCGAGCACAAGCAGCTCGCCGTCTACCAGCTCGCCGTCCGCTCCGGCGCCCTCAACGGGCTGCCCGGCTTCGACGCCGCCGCCCCCGAGTCCGGCGGTGCCGAGCTCGTCCAGCTGCGCAAGCCCGACAAGAGCGCCGCCGACGCGCCCAAGGTGCAGCGGCAGGACCCGCCCGAGGGCGAGCCGTGGATCGAGAACCTGCTCGCCGACGCCGCCGGGCGGGTCCTCGCCGAGCGGTTCGTCCCGCAGACCGGCGGCGGCTGCGACCGCTGCGCCTTCCGCCGCAGCTGCTCCGCCCAGCGCGACGGCGCCCAGCTCGTCGAGTAGCCGGCTCGTCGAGCCGGGCCCGGCGAACGGCCGGTGGACGCCGGATGTGGCGGACGCGGCACGTGGCCGTCGCCACAGCGGCGCCCCGGCTGTCGGTGCCCCCGGCTACCGTTGCGTGGTGACCGCCGTGCTCAGCCATCCAGACCAGCTCAAGGAGCTGCTGGGCATCCCCTTCAACCGGGAGCAGATGGCGGCCATCGGCGCCCCGCTGCGGCCGGCCGTCATCGTCGCCGGCGCCGGCTCCGGCAAGACCACCGTGATGGCCGCCCGGGTCGTCTGGCTGGTCGGCTCCGGCGCCGTCCGCCCCGAACAGGTCCTCGGCCTCACCTTCACCAACAAGGCCGCCGGCGAACTCGCCGAACGCGTCCGCGCCGCCCTGCACCGCGCCGGCGTCGCCGATCCCGACGACGAGGAGGTGCTCGGCGAGCCCGAGATCTCCACCTACCACGCCTTCGCCGGCCGCCTCCTCAAGGAGCACGGCCTGCGCATCGGCATCGAGCCCGACACCCGGCTGCTCGCCGACGCCACCCGCTTCCAGCTCGCCGCCAAGGTGCTGCGCACCGCCCGCGGCCCGTTCCCCGCCCTCACCGGTACCTTCGCCAACCTGGTCGCCGACCTCACCGCGCTCGACGGCGAACTCGCCGAGCACCTCGTCGACCCCGCCGCCCTGCGCGCCTTCGACGAGGACCTGCTCGACACCCTCGCCGGGGTGCGGCTGAGCAACGAGGACCTGCGGGCGGTGCCCGCCACCGCCCGCGCCCGCCTGGAACTGCTGCGCCTGGTCGAGGACTACCGGCGCCGCAAGGCCTCCGCCGGGCTGATGGACTTCGGCGACCAGATCGCCGCCGCCGCCCGCCTCGCCCAGCAGCGCCCCGAGGTCGGCGCCCTGCTGCGCGACCAGTACCGGGTGGTGCTGCTCGACGAGTACCAGGACACCTCGGTCGCCCAGCGCCTGATGCTGGCCGGGCTGTTCGGCGCCGGTCCGCAGCACGGCCCCGGCAGCTCCGACGGTCCGGCGGCACCCGGCCACCCCGTCACCGCCGTCGGCGACCCCTGCCAGGCCATCTACGGCTGGCGCGGCGCCTCCGTCGCCAACCTCGACGACTTCCCCCGCCACTTCCCCAACGCCGACGGCACCCCCGCCGACCGCTACGCGCTCAGCGAGAACCGCCGCAGCGGCGGGCGGCTGCTCGCCTTCGCCAACGGCCTCGCCGCGCCGCTGCGCGCCATGCACGAGGGCGTCGAGGCGCTGCGCCCCGCCCCCGGCGCCGAGACCGACGGCCTGGTGCGGGCCGCGCTGCTGCCCACCCACGCCGAGGAGGTCGACTGGCTCGCCGACGAGATCGCCCACCTGGTGCGCACCGGCACCGCCCCCGGCCGGATCGCCGTGCTGTGCCGGGGCGGCGCGGCCTTCCCCGACGTGCACGCCGCCCTGGTCGCCCGGGACGTGCCGGTCGAGGTGGTCGGCCTCGGCGGACTGCTCCACCTGCCCGAGGTCGCCGACCTGGTCGCCGTCTGCGAGGTGCTCCAGGACCCGACCGCCAACGCGGCCCTGGTCCGGCTGCTGATCGGCCCGCGCTGGCGGATCGGCCCGCGCGACCTCGCGCTGCTCGGCCGGCGCGCCGCCGAACTCGTGCGCACCGAGCGGACCGAGGGCGTGCGGGCGCTGGCCGCCGCCGTCGCCGAGACCGACCCCACCGAGGTGGTCTCGCTCGCCGACGCCCTGGAGACCTTCCTGGACGCGCAGGAGGCCGACGAGCTGCCGTTCTCCGCCGAGGCCCGGATCCGCTTCGCCCGGCTCGCCCGCGAACTGCGCGAGCTGCGCCGCTCGCTCGCCGAGCCGCTGATGGACGTGCTGCACCGGGTCCTCGCCGTCACCGGCCTGGAGGTCGAGCTCGCCGCCTCCCCGCAGGCGCTGGCCGCCCGCCGCCGGGAGACCCTGCACGCCTTCCTCGACGTCGCCGCCTCCTTCGCCGACCTCGACGGCGACCCCGGCCTCGCCGCCTTCCTCGGCTTCCTGCGCGCCGCCCAGGAGCACGACCGCGGCCTGGACGCCGGCCTGCCCGGTGGCGAGGACACCGTCAAGGTCCTCACCGCGCACAAGTCCAAGGGCCTGGAGTGGGACGTCGTCGCCGTCCCCGGCCTGGTCAAGGGCGCCTTCCCGTCCTCCTCCCCGCGCGAGCGCTGGACGAGCACCAAGCGCGTCCTGCCGCACGCCCTGCGCGGCGACGCCGCCACCCTGCCCGACCTGCTCGGCGGCTGGACCGCCAAGGCGATGAAGGAGTTCAAGGCCGCCCTCGCCGAGCACTCGGCCGTCGAGGAGCTGCGCCTCGGCTACGTCGCCTTCACCCGCCCGCGCGCCCTGCTGCTCGCCTCCGGCCACTGGTGGGGGCCCAGCCAGAAGTCCCCGCGCGGCCCGTCCGCCTTCCTGGAGCAGCTGCGCGAGCACGTCGAACGCCCCGGCAACGGCGAGATCGCCGCCTGGGCCGATCCGCCCGCCGAGGGCGAGGAGAACCCGGCGCTCGCGGCGCCCGCCGAACGCCCGTGGCCGCTTCCGCTCGACCCGCACGCCCAGCACGCCCGCCGCCGGGTCGCCGAGGTCGTGCACCGCCGGCTGGCCGGGGCGCCCGCGCCCGAACCCGAGCCGATGGCCCCCGAGGACCGCCGGCTGGTGGAGTCCTGGGACCGTGACCTGACCGCGCTGATCGGCGAGTTGGAACGCTCCCGCAGCCGGGTGCGGCAGGTGCCGCTGCCCGCCTCGCTCTCCGCCACCCAGCTCCTGCGCCTGGCCGCCGACCCGGACGGCTTCGCGCACGACCTCGCCCGCCCGATGCCCCGCCCGCCGCAGCCCGCCGCCCGGCGCGGCACCCGCTTCCACGCCTGGGTGCAGTCCCGGATCGAACCGCTGATGCTGATCGGACCCGGCGCGCTGCCCGGCGCCGACGAGGACGGCATCGAGGACGAGCAGGACCTCGAACGCCTCAAGGAGGCCTTCCTGCGCACCCCGTACGCGCACCGCGAGCCGCTGCGCGTCGAGGCGCCGTTCCAGCTGGTGCTGGCGGGCCGGGTGGTGCGCGGCCGGATCGACGCGGTCTATCGTGACGGTGACGACGGGTCAGAAATCGGCGGCGCGTCACGCTACGAAGTGGTGGACTGGAAGACGCACCGCGAGGAGACCGCCGATCCGCTCCAACTCGCCGTCTACCGGCTGGCGTGGGCCGAACAGGCGGGCGTCCCCCTGGAGCAGGTCACGGCCTCGTTCCTGTACGTCCGCAGCGGCCGGATCGAACAACCCGCAGGACTTCCCGGCCGAAAAGAGTTGGAACGGCTCCTGATCGGGAACAGTGAAGAATGAGTCACGGAGAGCATTCAAGTCATCACGGCATCGGGCGAAACCTGTGCGTAGTGCACGTTTCGCGCATATTGTGGGGTCGGTAACCGGTCAACCCCCGAGCTCCGGCCGCCAGCGAGGCCCGCATTCCCTAACCCTCAGTCATCACCGCAGGTGCCCACGGGCATCGGCGTCTTCTGCTGGAGAACCGAAGTTGAGCGCGACCGGATGGATCAGAGAACGGTTCGCCGGGCCGACCCCGGGGGCCGCACCCGGCGCGACCGGCACCTGGCCGAGGACGGCACTGTCGCTGCCGTTCATCGGCATGGTGCTGGTCGTCGTCCTCGACTACTTCACCGACGCCGCGGTGACCGTCGAACCGGCGCTCACCGCCGTTCCGGCGCTGGCCGCCGTGGTCAGCCGTCGCACCTGGTACCCCCTCGCCATCGGCGCCTGCACCGAGGCCGCCGCGTTCCTGATGGCCTTCCACAACGACGTGCTCGGCGAGTCCGTGCACAGCGCCACCGTCTTCGCCATCGTCCTCGTCGCCGCGATCGGCTGGGTCAGCGCCACCCTGAGGCTGCGCCAGGAGCGGCTGCTCGCCGACGCCCAACTCGTCGCCTCGATCGCCCGGCGGGTCCTGCTGCGCCCCGTCCCCGACCGGGTCGGCACCGTCCGTGCCGCCGTCCACTACGCCGCCGCCGCCGCCCACGCCCGGATCGGCGGCGACCTCTACGAAGTCGTCAACACCCGGCACGGCGTGCGCGCCGTCGTCGGCGACGTCCGGGGCAAGGGGCTGGGCGCCGTGGAGACCGCCGCCGCCGTGCTCGGCGCCTTCCGCGAGGCCGCCCACCAGGAGGCCGCCCTCGACAAGGTCGCCGGCTGGCTCGCCGACAGCCTCGACCGCGCCCTGCACGAGAACGACCACCCCGGCGTCGAGGAGGAGTTCGTCACCCTCGTCCTGATCGGCGTCGGCCCCGACGGCACCGCCGAGATCGTCAACTGCGGCCACCCCGCCCCGCTGCTGCTGCGCGGCACCGAGGCCGCCCGCCCGCTGGAACTCGCCGAGACGGTGCCCCCGCTCGGCGTCCTCGACCCCGCCGACGTCCGCCCCCCGGTCCACCGCGTCCCGCTCGCCCCCGGCGACCGCGTCCTGCTCTTCACCGACGGCGTCATCGAGGCCCGCGACCGGGCCGGCGCCTTCTACCCGCTCGCCGAACGCCTCCCGCGCTGCGCCGAGGGCGGAGGCCCCGTCGAGGTGCTGCGCCGGCTGCACGAGGACGTGGTGCGCCACGTCGGACGGCAACTCGGCGACGACGCCGCCATGCTGCTCCTGCAGTACGAGCCCCCGCCCGCCGCCGACCGTTCCCAGGCCGCCGCCACCGCCGTAGTCGCCCCGCCCGCCCCGACTTCCGCGCCCGCCCCGACCGCCCCGACCGCCCCGCCCGTCCCGCTCGTTCCCCAGCAGAACGGGCACCTGTCCCGGCAGCCGTAGCCGGCCCCGGCCGGCCCTAGAGCGACACCCGCACCACCAGTGGCCGGTGGTCCGACACCGCCGAGCGCGGTGCGGACGCCGGCCCCACCGCGGAGCGCGGCACGCCCACCGCCAGTACGTGGTCGAACTGCACGGCCGGCCGGTGCGACGGATAGGTCGGCGTGCGGACCAGGTCCGACCAGCCCTGCAGCCGCGCCCGAGGCTCCCGCACCCGCCGCCGGCGCGGCTCCACCAGTGCCGGCCGGGCCCGGCGGGCCGCCCGCAGCTCCCGCACCCGCACCCGCGGCGCCGACCGCTCCAGCGCGCTCGCCCCGCCCAGCACCGTGCGCGGCACCGCGCCCACCAGGTTGAAGTCCCCCAGCACCAGGTACGGCTGCGGCAGGTCGGCGATCCACCGGCGGATCGCCGCCAGCTGCGCCATGTTCCAGCCCGGCACGAACGACAGGTGCGCGGCCACCACCGTGAACGGGCCGTTCGCGCCCTCCAGGACGGCGGCCAGCGCCGCCCGCGGCTCGTCCGGCACCGGAGTCAGCCCGCGCCGCCCGGCCACCCGCAGCGGCAGCCCGAAGGGCGCCGGCGCGAACCGGCGGGCCCGCCAGTGCCGCACCGGCAGCCGGGTGAGCAGTGCCGTGCCGTAGGAGGGCGGCGCGCCGTCGTCGACCTCGGCCGGCCCGTAGACCCGGATCCCGGCGGGCGCCGAGGCCTCCGGCAGCCAGCCGGCCACCGGCGCGGGCCGCCCGTGCAGGGCGGCGGCGAACCGCCAGTCCGTGGCGCCCATCGCGGCGGCGGCGACGGCGGCCTGGTCGGTGCCGCCGGAGCGGGCCTGCCCGCGGTCCACCTCCTGGAGGGCCAGCACATCGGCGTCCAGCGCGGCCACCGCCTTCGCGAGCGGCCCGCCGGGGTCGGGCGGGTAGGGCCGCGGGGCGCCGTCGGGCGCGAGCGGCTGACCGTGCAGCAGATTGAAGGTGGCGATGCGCAGCTGGCTCACGCCCCCCGACGTTACCCGCCGCCCGTGACGGCCGGATGTCCTGGCCGGACGCCCTTGCCCCTTCGGCCCCGCCCGGCTTGACCCGTTGAGCATACCGGGTATACATACTCGGTATGTCCATCCGCCACGGCCTGCTCGCCCTGCTCGACCAGGGGCCGCGCTACGGCTACCAACTGAGAACCGAGTTCGAGGCGCGCACCGGCGCCACCTGGCCGCTGAACGTCGGCCAGGTCTACACCACGCTCGCCCGTCTGGAACGCGACGGCCTGGTCGTCCCCGCCGGGGAGGACGAGGAGGGCCACCAGTTCTACGCCGTCACCGACGAAGGACGCGCCGAACTGCGCGCCTGGTTCGACACCCCGGTGCCGCGCACCAACCCGCCCCGCGACGAACTCGCCATCAAGCTCGCGATGGCCGTCACCGTCCCCGGCGTCGACGTGCCCGCCGTGGTCCAGGGCCAGCGCCGGCACAGCATCAAGGCGCTCCAGGACTACACCCGCCTCAAGGCCCGCGCCCTCGGCGGCGAGAGCCGCCCCGGCGGCGCCGGTGAACCCGGGTCCGACCTCGCCTGGCTGCTCGTCCTCGAACAGCTGATCTTCCAGACCGAGGCCGAGGTCCGCTGGCTCGACCACTGCGAGACCCGGCTCGCCCAGCAGGCCGAGGTCGAACAGGCCCGCGCCGCCGAGGCCCGTGACAGCGGGGAAGCACCCGCGCCCACCCGCTTCGGCCGCCGCCGTACCAAGGCCTGAGGGCCTCACCGAAACGAACCAGTGGCCCGCCGCGCCCGAGCGCCGCAGGCCCCACCACAGCAGGGGGAATCGTGTCCCACACCGGTCCGAGCGGAAACGGCGCCGGCGCCGTCCTGCACCTGGACAACGTCACCCGGGTCCACGGACAGGGCGCAGCCGAGGTCCAGGCGCTGCGCGGCGTCGACCTCAAGGTCCACCCCGGCGAGTTCGTCGCCGTCATGGGCCCCTCCGGCTCCGGCAAATCCACCCTGCTCACCCTCGCCGGCGGCCTCGACACGCCCAGCGACGGGCAGGTCCTCGTCGAGGGCGTCGCCCTCGGCGGACTCAGCCGCAAGAGGCTCGCCGAGGTCCGCCGCCGCTCCGTCGGCTACGTCTTCCAGGACTACAACCTGATACCGGCGCTCACCGCCGCCGAGAACATCTCCCTGCCGCGCGAACTCGACGGCGTCTCCACCCGCGCCGCCCGCCGCGAGGCCCTCGCCGCCCTGGACGAACTCGGCATCCCGGAACTCGCCGACCGCTTCCCCGACGACATGTCCGGCGGCCAGCAGCAGCGCGTCGCCATCGCCCGCGCCCTGATCGGCGACCGCCGCCTCGTCCTCGCCGACGAACCCACCGGCGCCCTCGACTCCACCACCGGCGAGTCCGTCCTCGCCGTGCTGCGCGCCCGCTGCGACGCCGGCGCCGCCGCCATGATGGTCACCCACGAGCCCCGGCACGCCGCCTGGGCCGACCGCGTGGTCTTCCTGCGCGACGGCCGCATGGTCGACGAGAGCGCCAGCCAGGACGCCGGCAGCCTGCTCGTCGCGGCCGCCGCCAACGCGAAGGGCCCGGTGGGGGAGTGAATCTCGGTTCCTGGCGGGTCGCCCTGCGCATCGCCCGCCGCGACGCCCTGCGTGCCAAGGGCCGCAGCGCCCTCGTCATCGCCATGGTCGCCCTGCCCGTCCTCGGCGTCGCCGGCGCCGACGTCATGTTCCGCAGCGCCGAACTCGACCCGGTCGAGAAGATCGAGCGCAGCATGGGCCAGGCCGAGGCCTCCCTGGAGATCCTCGACCGCGGCGCCGTCGTCCTGCAGGCCCCCGACCCCGAGGCGGACCGCAGGATCACCACCGTCGACGACGCGAAGAAGGAGAACGGCAAGCCCGTCCTCACCCCCGAGCAGCAGCGCAGCCTCGACACCGCGCCCGCCGACCTCGCCCGGCAACTGCTGCCCGGCGCCACCCTGGTGCCGCTGCGAGAAGGCCCCTACACCACCACCAGCACCGCCGAGGGCCTCACCAGCGTCCGGATCACCGAACTCGACCTCGCCGACCCCGTCTGGCACGGCCGCTACGACGTGGTCAAGGGCCGCGCCCCCAGCGCCGACCACGAGATCGCCGTCACCCAGGCCTTCCTCGACACCTCCGGGCTGAAGATCGGCGACCGCACCTCACCGCGCGGCCTCGAAGCCACCCCCTACACCATCACCGGCGTCGCCGAGCACCCCGGCGACCTGCGCGGCGTCGACCTGTTCGCCCGCCCCGGCGCCCTGCTCGACCCGCTCGCCAAGCTGCCCGTAGCCGATTCCGGCCAGCGCGGGCACACCTCCGTCAGCGAGGAGGTCAACAACTGGCTCGTCCGCCTCCCGGCCGGGGCCACCCTCGACTGGGCCGAGGTCGTGGAGCTCAACAAGTACGGCTTCCTGGTCGCCTCGCGCACCGTGATCCTCGACCCGCCGCCCCGCTCCGAGGTGCCGTTCTACCTCGACCAGGACCGCCGGGGCGTCGGCAGCGGCTCCACCCCGTTCCTCGACCGGACCTCCGTCGTCATCATCGGCACCGTCATGGGCATGGCCCTGCTGGAGATCGTCCTGCTCGCCGGTCCGGCCTTCGCCGTCGGCGCCCGCCGCTCCCGCCGCCAGCTCGGCCTGCTCGCCGCGGGCGGCGGCGACCGCGCCCATGTGCGCGCCGTCGTCCTCGGCGGCGGTGTCGTCCTCGGCCTCGTCGGCGCCCTCGTCGGACTCGTCCTCGGCATCGGCCTGGTCGCCCTGCTGCGCACCCGGGCCGAGGAGTTCGCCGGCCAGCGCTTCGGCCACTTCGACCTCCAGCCGCTGGACCTGCTCGGCATCGCCCTGATCGGCCTCGTCACCGGCCTGCTGGCCGCCGTCGTGCCCGCCGTCCAGGCCTCCCGGCAGGACGTCGTCGCCGCCCTCACCGGCCGCGACAACCTCAAGCCGCCCAGCCGCAAGCTCGCCCTGCTCGGCCTGCTGATGCTCGGCGGCGGCTCCGCCCTCGCCCTGCTCGGCGCCACCGGCGGGTTCGGCGGCCGCTCCCTCGCCGTGCTCGGCGGCTCCGCCATCGCCGAACTCGGCATGGTCGCCCTCGCCCCCTACCTGGTCGGCCTCTTCGGCCGGCTCGGCCGCTGGCTGCCACTCGGCCCCCGCCTCGCGCTGCGCGACTCGGTGCGCCACCGCGGCCGCACCGCCCCCGCCGTCGCCGCCGTCATGGCCGCCGTCGCCGGCTCCGTGGCCGTCGGCGTCTACACCTCCAGCTCCGACGAGGAACTGCGCCGCGAGTACGTCGCCACCGGCCCCGACCACTCCGTCGTCCTCTCCGCCGGCTGGGGCGCCGGATCCGACGGCTCGCTGCTCCCGCAGATGCGCGGCGCCGTGCAGAACAGCATCCCCGGGCTCGGCAGCCGCGCCGACGTCCAGCGCGTCAACTACCAGGGCGACTGCATGGTCAGCCGCAACGGCAACTGCGGCTGGGCCACGCTCGTGATGCCCGAGGAGCGCCGCTGCCCCGCCACGCTCCGCAGCGCCGGGACGGTCGACCCGGCCGAACGCGAGCGGCTCTCCCGCGAGGACCCGCGCTGCCAGGAGGACCACATCTCCCGCGGCAGCCCCTTCGGCCTGGTCCAGGCCGGCGACAGCGGCCTGCTGCGCAACCTCTACGACGTCACCGACCAGGCCGCCGTCCAGGCCCTCGCGGCCGGCAAGGCCGTCGTCTTCGACGAGCGCTACATCAAGGACGGCAAGGCCATCCTGGAGCTCACCGAGCCGAGGGACGAGAACAACCCCGAGGCCGAGCCGGCCGTCCACCCCGTCACCGTCGACGCCCACCTCGCCACCTCCTCGCAGGCGCCGGCCAGCCAGGTGCTGCTCAGCCCCGACGCCGCGCAGCGCCTCGGCCTCACCACCCGCGACATCGGCTCGGTGTGGCGGCCCGACGGCCCGGCCTCCGACGCCGCGGAGCAGAAGGCCCTCGCCGCGCTCTCGAAGCTCTCCGACGGCGTGCAGTTCGACATCGAGCGCGGCTACCGGTCCCCGGGCAACCTCATCACCCTGGGCCTGACCGTGTTCGCCGGCCTGGTCGCCCTCGGCGCCGCCGGCATCGCCACCGGCCTCGCCGCCGCCGACTCCCAGCGCGACCTCACCACCCTCGCGGCGGTCGGCGCCGCGCCCCGGATCCGGCGCACCCTGTCCGGCTTCCAGTGCGGCGTCATCGCCACCATGGGCGCCGTGCTCGGCGCCGTCGCCGGAGTGGTGCCCGCGATCGCGCTGCGCAAGGTCGAGGCCGCCTCGTCGAGCTACCCCGGGATGAGCCTCCAGGAGGAGGCGGCCAAGGGCGTCGTGGTGTTCCCCTGGCTCAACATCGGGGGCACCCTGATCCTGCTGCCGCTGCTCGCGGTGGCGCTGGCCGCGCTGCTCACCCGCTCGCGGATCTCGCTGCTGCGCCGGAGCGGCTGAGCCCCGCCCGCCCCCCGTTCCCGCCGCCCCGTTCCCGTCACCCCGGACGCCGCCGTGCGTCCGGGGTGACGCACGTAACAGGGCCCGGGGTGTCCGGCCTTCGGGACCGGGGCCGCTCGCGGGTACCCGGGCGAACTAAAGTCGTCCGTATGACGAGAACTCCGGACAGCGTCGTCCGCTCCTTCATCGACCAGCACCGGTCCGACTTCCTCGCGGACCTCGCCGACTGGCTCCGCATCCCCTCGGTGTCCGCCGACCCGGGCCGGGCCGGCGACGTCCGCCGCTCCGCCGAGTGGCTGGCCGCCAAGCTGCGCGACACCGGCTTCCCGGTCACCGAGGTCTGGGAGACGGACGGCCTGCCGGCGGTCTTCGCCGAGTGGCCCTCGGGGGACCCGGACGCGCCGACCGTGCTCGTCTACGGCCACCACGACGTGCAGCCCGCCGCCCGGGAGGACGGCTGGGCGACCGAGCCGTTCGAGCCGACCGTGGTCGGCAACCGGCTGTACGCCCGGGGCGCCGCCGACGACAAGGGCCAGGTGTTCTTCCACACCCTGGGCGTGCGCGCCCACCTGGCCGCCACCGGCCGCACCGCGCCGGCCGTCAACCTCAAGCTGCTGGTCGAGGGCGAGGAGGAGTCCGGCTCCCCGCACTTCGCCGACCTGGTGCGCCGCGAGGCCGGCCGACTGGCCGCCGACGTCGTGATCATCTCGGACACCGGCATGTGGTCCGAGACCACGCCGACCGTCTGCACCGGCATGCGGGGCCTGGCCGACGCCCAGATCGACCTGTACGGGCCGGACACCGACATCCACTCCGGCTCCTTCGGCGGCGCCGTGCCCAACCCGGCCACCGTCGCCGCCGAGCTGGCCGCCGGCCTGCACGACGCCGACCACCGGGTCGCCGTCCCCGGCTTCTACGACGGCGTGGTCGAGCTGACCGACCGCGAGCGCGCGCTCTTCGCCGAGCTGCCCTTCGACGAGGCGGCCTGGCTGCGGACCGCCAAGTCGTACGGCACCCGCGGCGAGGCCGGGTACTCCACCCTGGAGCGGATCTGGGCCCGCCCGACCGCCGAGGTCAACGGCATCTGGGGCGGCTACACCGGCCCCGGCGGCAAGACCATCGTGCCCTCCTCGGCCCATCTGAAGCTCTCCTTCCGGCTGGTCGCGGGCCAGGAGGTCGAGAAGGTCCGCGAGGCCGTCCGCTCCTGGGTGGCCGACCGGGTGCCCGAGGGCATCCGCTACGAGCTGGTCTTCCCGGGCGCGACCCGGCCCTGCCTGACCCCGCTCGACCACCCGGCGCTGCAGTCCACCGTCCGGGCGATGGGGCGTGCCTTCGAGCAGAAGATCCTGTTCACCCGTGAGGGCGGTTCCGGCCCGGCCGCCGACCTGCAGGACGTGCTCGGCGCGCCGGTGCTGTTCCTCGGCATCTCGGTGCCCTCGGACGGCTGGCACTCGGTGGACGAGAAGGTCGAGCTGGACCTGCTGGCCAAGGGCGTCGAGACCGCCGCCTACCTGTGGGCCGACCTGGCCGAGAACTGGCGGCCGGGCGGCGAGCGCGCGTGAACCGCGGGCGAGCGCGGGCGGACCGGGTCGGGCGCGTCCCGGCCCGGCCGCCGGCGCGAACCCGCACGCGGGACCCGAACCCGAACGTGGGACCCGAACCGTCCGGAAGACTCATCACGTGGGGATGGAACAGTTGAGCACCGTGCCTGAGACCGAACGCCCGCTGCACCTGGCGCTGGCCCGGGCCGGGGTGGACCGGGCGGCCCAGCACCGGTTCGACGAGCCCTGGCTGGCGGCCGCGTGGAGCCACCCGTCCACCAAGGTGCTGCCGATCGCCGGCGGCGAGGCGTTCGTGGTGGACACCGGGCAGGGGACCGAACTGGTCCTGCTGCCCTCCTTCGAGGCGCCGCAGAACGGCGACCGGTACTTCCTCGGCACCGACGAGGACGGCGTCTCCTACTTCGCGCTGGCCGGCGAGAGCCTGCCGGGCCGGCTGGACGGCGACGCCCGCCCGGCCGGGCTGCGCGAGGTCGGCGCGCTGCTCTCCGACCGGGATTCCGGGCTGCTGGTGCACGCCGTCGCGCTGGAGCACTGGCACCGGCTGCACAGCTTCTGCTCGCGCTGCGGCCACCCGACCGAGAAGGCCGGCGCCGGGCACGTGCGGCGCTGCACCTCCTGCGCGGCCGAGCACTACCCGCGCACCGACCCGGCGGTGATCATGCTGATCACCGACGAGCAGGACCGCTGCCTGCTCGGCCGCCAGGCGCTGTGGCCGGAGGGCCGCTGGTCGACGCTGGCCGGCTTCGTCGAGCCGGGGGAGTCGATCGAGCAGGCGGTGGTGCGCGAGGTGCGCGAGGAGGCCGGGGTCGGGGTCGCCGAGGTCTCCTACGTGGCCAGCCAGCCGTGGCCGTTCCCGTCCAGCCTGATGCTGGGCTTCCTGGGCCGGGCGGACCCGGAGGGCACCGCGATCACCGTGGACGGCGAGGAGCTGGCGGAGGCGCGCTGGTTCTCCCGGGAGGAGCTGCGGGCGGGCATGGCGGCGGGGGAGATCCTGCCGCCGTCCGGGATCTCGATCGCCCGGCACCTGGTCGAACTCTGGTACGGCGAACCGCTGCCGTCGGCGGCCCGCTGGTAATTCCGGACGGGCCCCGGAGCGTTCCGGGGATGGGGGCGCGCGGAGTTGATCCGCGCGCCCCCAATTTCCTTTTCGAACCCGTCTCCCCAGGATGTTCGTAACCGGAGCGGCCCTGTCCAGTACGGCCCCCGGAGCCCGGGCCGGCGGTGTCACCGATCCCGGCGGACTTTGCCGCAAACGCCTGAAAGCCCATCACCCGGATCGCTACATTCACTCGGGTGACAATCCCCCGGGGCACCGCCCAATCCCCCAAATACCAGCGCCTCGCCGCCGACCTGCGCCGCCGGATCGCCGAGGGCGAGTTCACCACCGCCGCCGCGCTGCCGGTCGAGAGCGAACTGGAACGCCAGTACGGCGTCGCCCGCAACACCGTCCGCCTCGCCGTCGACGTCCTCGTCAACGAAGGCCGACTGGTCCGCCTCCAGGGCAAGGGCACCTATCTGCGCGAGCACCCCGTGCTCGACCACCGCGCCTACGGGCCCGCCCCCCGCCTCGAACCGCAGGACGCCCTCCCGCGCGACGCCGCACCGCGCGACTGCCTGGCCGTGCCCAGCGCCGTCTACCGCGGCGAGGCCGCCGAGAGCGGGCGCGAACTGACCGTCGACTTCGAGATGATGATCGTCCGGGCCCGCGTCGACATCGCCGAACGGCTCGGACTGCGCCCCGGCGAGGCCATCGTGGTCCGCCGCCAGCTGCGCATGCTCGACCGCGAGCCGTACTCGATCGAGGAGAGCCACTACCGGGCCGGCCTCGCCGCCGGCACCCCGCTGATGGAGCCCGACCAGATCGACGGCGGGGACGAGGCGGTGCTCGCCGCCCTCGGGCGCACCGAGATCGGCGCCGTCGACCACCTCGTCGCCCGGATGCCGGGGCCGGAGGAGGCCCAGTGGTTCCAGGGCGGGCCCGGGGTGCCGCTGATGGTCCAGACCCGGGTCACCTACGACCGGCGCGGGCCCGTGCGGGTCATCGAGACGCGCTACTCCGCGGACCGCAGCCGGCTGGTCTACGGGGTCGGCGACCTCGGCGCCCGGGCCTCGCTGCCCGCGCCCGCGGCGCCCGTCGACCCCGCCCGGGCCGGCACGCCGTAGCCGCGGTGGGCGGGCGTGCCGGACCGGCGCCGGGTGACCCGCGTCAGGCCGCCAGGGCCTTCTTGACCTGCAGCAGGCTCGGGTTGGTCATCACGACCTGCTCGCCGCCGCCGGCCGGCTGCACCAGCACGGTCGGAACGGTCTGGTTGCCGTTGTTCACCGACTCGACGAAGGCCGCCGACGCCGGGTCCTCCTCGATGTTGATCTCGGTGTAGCCGATGCCCTCGCGCTGCAGCTGGCTCTTGAGCCGGTTGCAGTAGCCGCACCAGGTCGTGCTGTACATCGTGACGCTGCCGGACATCGAGGGGACTCCTTCGAGTAGGGGAGGGGCCTGCCAGGGGGCGCCGCGCGGGTCACGCGGCTCCGGGGGGACAACGTCCACCGCCCGCGGGTCATTCCGCTCCCCGGCCGGCCGGACCGTACTGGCGTGCGCCCACCCGTACTGGCATGCGCCCGCCTGTACCGGCGTGCGCGCACCTGAACCGGCGCGGGGCCGAGCACACACGCCCTTGAATGCCACTACCCGCCCTCCATGTCGCGATCATCCGGCGATCACACCGCCCCTGTGGACAACCCCGCCCGGGATGTCCGTGCGGACTGAGAGGATGGAACGCATGCAGGAAGACCTCTTGAGCGGCAGCCCGTTCGACGGACACCAGGACGCCCACCGCCACGGCGACCCCGCCGGCGGCCCCGACGCCGTCCTCGCCGGGCTCGACCCCGAACAGCGGGCCGTCGCCACCGCCCTGCACGGTGCCGTCTGCGTCCTCGCCGGCGCCGGCACCGGCAAGACCCGCGCCATCACCCACCGCATCGCCTACGGCGTGCGCAGCGGCGTCTACCAGCCCCAGCAGGTCCTCGCCGTCACCTTCACCGCCCGCGCCGCCGGCGAGATGCGCGGCCGGCTGCGCCAGCTCGGCGCCGACGGCGTCCAGGCCCGCACCTTCCACGCCGCCGCGCTGCGCCAGCTCCAGTACTTCTGGCCGCGCGCCGTCGGCGGACCCGTCCCCCAGCTGCTCGAACGCAAGGTCCAGCTGGTCGCCGAAGCCGCCGGCCGCTGCGGACTGCGCGTCCAGCGCACCGAACTGCGCGACCTCACCGCCGAGATCGAATGGGCCAAGGTCACCCAGACCGGCCCGGACGACTACCCCGCCGCCGTCGCCAAGTCCGGCCGCGAAGCCCCCCGGGACCCCGCCGAGACCGCCCAGGTCTACCGCGTCTACGAGGAGACCAAGAGCCGCCGGGGCAACATCGACTTCGAGGACGTCCTGCTGCTCACCGCCGCCATCCTGGAGGACCGCCCCGACATCGCCGACCAGGTCCGAGCCCAGTACCGGCACTTCACCGTCGACGAGTACCAGGACGTCTCCCCGCTCCAGCAGCGCCTCCTCGACCAGTGGACCGGCCCCGGCGGCGGCGCCAGCCTCTGCGTCGTCGGCGACGCCAGCCAGACCATCTACTCCTTCACCGGCGCCACCCCCGACTACCTGCTCGGCTTCCGCACCCGCCACCCCGACGCCACCGTCGTCAAGCTGGTCCGCGACTACCGCTCCACCCCCCAGGTCGTCCACCTCGCCAACGGACTCCTCGCCCAGGCCCGCGGCGAGGCCGCCCGCCACCGCCTCGAACTCGTCTCCCAGCGCGAGGCCGGCCCCGAGCCCGTCTACACCGAGTACGAGGACGAGCCCACCGAGGCCGAGACCACCGCCCGCCGGATCAAGGAGCTCCTCGCCGCCGGCGTGCGGGCCAGCGAGATCGCCGTCCTGTTCCGCACCAACGGCCAGTCCGAGGTCTACGAGCAGGCCCTCGCCGACCTCGGCGTCCCCTACCAGCTCAAGGGCGCCGAGCGGTTCTTCGAACGCCCCGAGGTCCGCGACGCCGGCGTCCTGCTGCGCGGCGCCGCCCGCGCCGCCTCCGACCCCGTCACCGACGGCGCCCCCGACCTCGCCGGCCAGGTCCGCGCCGTCCTCGCCACCCGCGGGTTCACCGCCGAACCGCCCGCCGGCTCCGGCGCCGTCCGCGACCGCTGGGAGTCCCTCGCCGCCCTCGTCCGGCTCGCCGAGGAGTTCGAACGCGGCCGCGCCGCCGAGGGCCTGACCACCGACCTCGCCGCCTACGTCGCCGAACTCGACGCCCGCGCCGCCGCCCAGCACGCCCCCGCCGTCGAAGGCGTCACCCTCGCCTCCCTGCACGCCGCCAAGGGCCTCGAATGGGACGCCGTCTTCCTGGTCGGTCTCACCGAGGGCACCCTGCCGATCATCTACGCCAAGACCGACGAGCAGGTCGAGGAGGAACGCCGCCTCCTCTACGTCGGCGTCACCCGCGCCCGCAAGCACCTCACCCTCTCCTGGGCGCTCTCCCGCTCCCCGGGCGGGCGCGCCTCCCGCAAGCCCAGCCGCTTCCTGGACGGGCTGCGCCCGGGCTCCAGCGCCCCCGGCACGCGCCCCGCCGGGCGCGGCGGGCGCGGCGGGGAGGCCGGCGAGCGCTCCGCCGGGCGTCGGGCCCGCGGCCCGGTCACCTGCCGGGTCTGCGGGCGGGCCCTCACCGAGGCCGTCGAGCGCAAGCTCCGCCGCTGCGAGGGCTGCCCCTCCACGATGGACGAGGCGCTCTACGAGCGACTGCGCGAATGGCGCGCCGCCCAGGCCCGCGAACAGGGCGCCCCCGCCTACGTCGTCTTCACCGACGCCACCCTGATGGCCATCGCCGAGGACGTCCCCGCCAACCGGCAGGAGCTCGCCGGCATCTCCGGGGTCGGCGCGATGAAGCTGGACAAATACGGGGCCGCCGTGCTCTCGTTGTGTGCGGGGGAGGAGCCCGTCAGGGATCCGGTGGACGTCACGGACGACCAGCCGGACGAACCGGCCTGAGCCGGTCCGGGGCGATCACAGCGGGCGTCGGGAGGCGCCGCGGAGACCGTCGGGAAACTCGCCGGAAAAATAGTTTGCGCGCCGTACCGGGAGCGCAATAGCCTGCCGGAGCGGTCAAGGGGACGCGATCGGCACAGGGTGACGCCTGCCGCCGTGTGCTCCCGCGCCCACAGGCTTCATCAGCTCTACAGCTTCACAGCCTGACAGCTCCACAGCTTTACCGAGACAGACATCCGAACAGTTCGGAGCCCGGGAGACCAGGCCCCGCGAGACGCCGAGAGGAGGCGAATGCAGTGGAAACCATGATCACCAAAATGACTGGCCAGGCCGTCAACGCCGCCTCGCTGCGTGCCGCCGATCTGCGGCTCGCCGTCGAGCTGTGCGGAACCGGTCTGGGTCTTGACACCACCGGTGTCTCCGTCGTTCCCGCCTCCCTCGCCCCCGCTGTCAGTGGCCTCGGACACACTGGCCCCGGCAGCACCGGCATCCAGGGCGGCAGCCTCGACGGCACCAGTGTCAAGACTGGTCTGTCCCGCGACTGGGCGTCGGCCGATGCTTCGCGCTCCCTGCGTGATGAGCGACCGACCCAGGCACCGAAGACGGCCGTAGCCGTCGCCATGCATGGCGGCTATGCGCAGGTCATCGGTGCCGGAAACGCCCAGAAGCAGAACGAGCAGCAGATCAACCAGGCCATGGCCGCCTTTACGGGCGCCACGGCCATCCGGATGTGGGCCTTCCGCGGCCCCGAACCCTGGAGAGAACGAACCTGAGCCAGCCTCAGGTCGGTGCCTCCAGGGCCGCGGAATCCCCCACACCGGGATCCGCGGCCCTTCTGTTTTGTCCGGTACGCAAGACCACCCAGGCCCCCCGGGGCCTCCGGCCCAGCCCCATCAGTCAGCTGAGCCGGACCCACTGAGAAGACGAGGAAGACGCCCACAGTGTCCACGGTCATCACGCCGCCCACCCCGTCCGTACCGCCGACAAGCCAGATCAAGGCCGACCAGGCCGACCCCCCGGAGGTTCTCCCCATGCAGTTCACCTCGATCGACCAGGCCGAGGAGCTCGGTCTCCCCATCCCGTGCCGCGCCTTCGACCCCGAGGTCTTCTTCGCCGAGACGCCCGCCGACGTCGAGTACGCGAAGTCCCTCTGCGGCACCTGCCCGGTCAAGGACGCCTGTCTCACCGGTGCCCTCGAGCGCCGCGAGCCCTGGGGCGTCTGGGGTGGCGAGCTCTTCGTCCAGGGTGTCGTCGTGGCCCGCAAGCGGCCGCGCGGCCGCCCGCGCAAGACCGAGGTCGCGGCGTGAACCCCGCGTCCGGAGCCGGAACCGTCCGCCGGGGAGAGCAGCCCCCGCTGGACGACGCCCTCCGCCGCTCCGTACGCCTCGCCGCCGCCAAGGCTGACGCCGCCCGCATTCACCCCTTCCCGACGACGCACCACGAGCAGGACCACCACATGACCGCCGCCGCCATCGATCCGACCGTCCGCGCCGAGCAGACCACCGAACTCCAGATCCAGAACAGGACCCTTGAGATGCAACTCATCCATGAATCCCTGGCCCGGGCGCATATGCAAGAGCGCCTCCAGGAGGCCGAGCACCAACGGCTCGTCGGCCGGCTCGCCCGGGCCCACCGGCTCAGGCAGAAGGCCGAGCGCGCCTCGCTCCGGGCCCGCAAGGCCCTCGCCGTCGCCCTGATGTGACCGGGACGCCGGCGCATTAGCGTGTCACCGGCCCACCGGGCCAGTACCCCCGTCGAGCCGCAGGCCGCCTCCCGACACC
>NZ_JBHVER010000101.1:0-28221 GCF_042802195.1 Kitasatospora sp. NPDC057500
CCGCCGGGTGCTGGTCGTCGGGGGGGGGGTCGTCACCCCGGGGGGGGCCCCCCGCACCCCCTGCGGGGTGGCCCTACGCGCCGCGGGCCCCCCGGCGGGGCTCCGTCGCGGAGGCGCCCGCACCGCGCGAAGTCCCCGTTCGGGCAGGCCCGTTGTGGTGCCGGTCTCAGATCAACCGCGACTCGGCGTGGCGGCACGCGTCGCCGTCGGTGACAGCGGGGCCCGCGCGCCGGTGAGTGCGCTCACAAGGAATCCGGGGGCACGACGGACGGTAGTGCTCGGGCCGGTACCGGGGCGGGGGTGGAGTCGCCGCAGGTCAGGGGGTACGCCGGGGGGCCTTCGAATCGACGGCGCGCGAGATCGCTACGACGGGCCGTCGTAGCGGAGGGGTCTTGGCAGCGGGCAAACCCGTCTGGCAACAATTGGTCTCGTCGCCAGCCGCACCCGGCACCTGTCCCACCGGAGTGCGGCTCTTCACAACGACTGTCCGGCGCACGCCCCGCGACCGTTTCGGCCCCTGTCCGGCCACGGTCCGGGCGGGGCGAACGCCGGCCCAACCTGATTGAGGTCTTGTTCTTCATGCCCGCTTTCAAGCTTCGTATGCGTACCTCCGCCGCCGTTCTCGCCGGCGCCGCCGCCGTGACCGCCCTCGGTGCGGGCCTGGTGCCCGCCACCGCCTCCGCCGCGACGCCGCAGGCCATCGCCGCGCAGATCGTGCCGGCGAACCAGCTCTCCTCGTTCAACCAGATCATCGCCCACGAGTCCAGCTGGAACGTGACCGCGGTCAACCCGTCCTCGGGCGCGTACGGCCTGGCGCAGGCGCTGCCGGGTTCGAAGATGGCGACGCACGGCGCCGACTGGAAGACCAACCCGACCACCCAGATCCGCTGGGCGCTGGACTACATGAACGACCGCTACGGCAGCCCGAACAACGCCTGGGCGTTCTGGCAGACCCACCACTGGTACTAAGCCGACCAGTAGGCACATCGACTTCCGGACCATCTGTCCCCCCTCACCCTGGGGTCGGACAGGGACCACCGGGGTGACCCACGGCCCGGCCGCGCGTGATCCGCGCGGCCGGGCCTGCGGGCGTTCCCGGGCCGGTCGCGGCGAACGCCCGGAAAGGGACGCTCCGATATATTCGGTCCGAGACGAAGTCCCGCCCGGCCCCGACCGAGGAGCACCCGGTGCCCAAGTCCCCGCGCACCCCGGCGACCGCCACCACGCAGACCGTGGCGCAGGTCAACCAGACCGTGCTGCTGGAGGTGCTGCGCCGGCACGGGTCGCTGTCCCGGCAGCGGCTGGCGGCCGAGAGCGGTCTGTCGACGGCCACCGTGCACCGGCTGGTCGAGGTGCTGCGGGCGGCGGGACTGGTGCTGGTGGAGGCCGAGCGGGCGCCGTCCAGCGGCGGCCGGCCGCCGCAGCTGATCCGCTACAACGCCGGGGCGCAGACGGTGCTCGCGGTGGCACTGCGCCCGCGCCGGATCGTCGGGGTGGTCGCCGACCTGCACGGCACCGTGCTGCACGAGGCCGAGCACCACTGGGCGGCGGGCCTCGGGCCGGAGCGCGACCGCGAGCCGTCCGCCGAGGACCTCACCGGACCGCTGCTGGCGCTCGTCGAAGGGCTGCGGACGTGGGCCGCCCGGCACGCGGGCGCGCCGCGCGCGCTGGTGCTCGGGGTGCCGGGGGTGGTGCGGGACCGCACCGGGCTGGTGGAGTTCGCCCCGGCGCTGGACTGGCCCGGGCTGCGGCTGCGCACGCTGCTCCAGGAACGGCTGGGCATCCCGGTGGCGGTCGAGAGCAATGTGGACCTGGTCGCGCTGGCCGTGCAGCAGAGCGAGGAGGCCGCCGGGGTGGGCGACCTCGCCGCGGTGGTGGTCGGGATCGAGGTCGGCGCGGGGATCGTGCTGGGCGGGCGGCTGCACCGGGGCCGGCTGGGGTCGGCGGGCGCGCTCGGGTACCTGATGGGCGACCGCCGGGCGCTGGACCGGCCGCTCGGCCGCACCGGCGACACCCAGGCGCGGATCGGCGACCACGCCGTGGACCGGCGGATCGCCGAGGCCGGGCTGACCGTCTCGGGGACGTCGGCCGAGCGGGTTGCCGAGCTGTTCCGGCTGGCCCGTGAGGGCGTACCGGCGGCGGTGCGGCTGGTGGACGAGTTCACCGACGACCTGGCCCTGCTGGTGGCCAATCTGACCAGCGTGCTCGGCCCCGAACTGGTCGCGCTGGGCGGGCGGTTGCTCTGGGAGAGCGGCGGCGAGATGCTGGCCGCGATCGAGTCCCGGCTGCAGGGCCGGGTGCCGGTGCTGCCGCGGCTGGTGGTGGTGCACTCGACGACCACGGAGCTGGTCGGCGCGGCCGCGGCCGCCGTCCGGCTGGCCGACGGGGCCACCTTCATCACGCACTGAGCCTTCCCCCGCACGCGGGCGCCACTATTTCTCAATGTGATAGAAACTCCTCGTGGCCACTCGACCCAAGGAGTCCCGGATGTTCGCGGCCGCCTTCGCCATGGACCCGGCCCGCTTCCCCGACGTCTACGGCCCCGAGGCGCGCGCCCGGGTTCTGGCGCGGGCGGAACCCGTCGAGGACCCGGGCGCCCCCGGCGGCGTCTGGTCCCCCGAACGGCTCGCCGCCGCACCGGACGCGCTGCGCGACGTCGAGGTGCTGTGCACCGGCTGGGGCGGACCCGTACTCGACGCGGCGGCGCTGGAGCGGATGCCCCGGCTGGCCCTGGTGCTCTACGCGGCCGGGTCGGTGCGCCGGATCGTCACCGAGGAGTTCTGGGCCGCCGGCATCCCGATCGTCACCGCCGCCCACGCCAACGCCGTACCGGTCGCCGAGTTCGCCGTCGCGCAGATCGTCTACGCGCTCAAGGACGGCTGGCGCCACGTGCTCGCCTCCCGCGCCGCCCGCGCGCCCGTGCGGGTCGGCCGGGCACCCGGGGCGTACGGCGCCACCGTCGGCGTGCTGTCGCTCGGCGAGACCGGACGGCTGGTCTGCGAGCGGCTGCGCGCCTACGACCTGCGGGTCGTCGCGCACGACCCGTACGCCGAACCGCCGCCGGGGGTGCGCGCCGTCGGGCTGGACGAACTCTTCGCCACCGCCGACGTGGTGAGCATCCACACCCCGCTCGTCCCCGAGACCCGGGGGCTGGTCGGCCGGCGCCTGATCGCCTCGATGAAGCCCGGCGCCACCCTGCTCAACACCGCGCGCGGCGCCGTCCTGGACGAACCGGCCCTGCTCGACGTGCTCGCCGAACGGCCCGACCTGTTCGCGGTGCTGGACGTCACCGACCCCGAACCACCGCTGCCCGGCTCGCCGTTGTTCACTCTGCCGAACGTCGTGGTCACCCCGCACCTGGCCGGCAGCCAGGCACTGGAGCGACGACGCCTCGGCGACCTGGTGGTGGGAGAGTTCGAGCGCTGGACGCTCGGCGAGCCGCTCCGCCGGGCCCTCGACCGCCGCGCCTACGAACGGATGGCCTGACGTGACCGACCGACACCCCGATGTCCTGGTCGTCCTGACGGACCAGCAGACCGCCGACGCGATGGGCGCCGCCGGGAACCCGCACCTCCGCACCCCGCACATGGACGCGCTGGCCGCCGCCGGCACCCGCTACCGGCAGGCGTACTGCGCCCAGCCGCTCTGCGCGCCGTCCCGGGCCAGCCTGCTCACCGGGCAACTGCCCAGCGCCCTCGGCGTCACCGGCAACGAGGCCCTCGGCCCGGACGGAACCGGCCCCGAGCCGCTGCTGGGCCGGGTGTTCGCCGAGGCCGGCTACGACTGCGCCTACGGCGGCAAGTGGCACCTGCCCGAACTCGACCTGCCCGAGGGCCGCGGCTTCCGCCGCATCCACCCCGCCGGGGACGACGCCGGACTCGCCCGCGCCGCCGCCACGTTCCTCCACCGCCCGCGCTCACGCCCGTTCCTCCTCGTGCTCTCCTTCCTGGAACCGCACGGCATCTGCGAATGGGCCCGCGGCCAGGACCCGAGGACCGGCCCGCTGCCCGCCCCGCCGCCGGCCGCCGAGTGCCCGCCGCTGCCCGCCAACTTCCCGCCCGCGCCGTACGAGGCACGCCTCCCCCGGCTCGCGCAGCGGGCCTGGGCGCACACCCACCCCACCGCCGAGTGGCGCGAGGACGACTGGCGGCGCTACCGGCAGGCGTACTACGCGCTGGTCGAACGGGTGGACGCGAACCTCGGCACCGTGCTGGACGGGCTGCGCGAGCACCGGCGCTGGACCGGGCGGGACACCGTCGTGGTGTTCACCTCCGACCACGGCGACGGCGCCGGCGCGCACGGGTGGAACCAGAAGTGGGCGCTGTTCGAGGAGTCGGTGCGGGTGCCGTTCCTGGTCAGCGGGCCCGGCAGCGCGGCGGGCGGGGTCAGCGACCGCCTGGTGTCGACCGGCCCCGACCTGCTGCCCACCCTCTGCGACCTCGCCGGCATACCCGCGCCGCCCGGCCTGCCGGGGCGGAGCGTGCGCGCGCCGCGGCCGCGCGAGAGCGTCGTGGTGGAGACCCGCTGGGAGCTGCCCGGCTTCAACAACGCCCTCGGCCGGATGCTCCGGGACGAGCGGCACAAGTACGTCTGCTACGCCTGGGGCGACCACCGCGAGCAGCTGTTCGACCTCGACGGCGATCCCGGCGAGATGGTCAACCTCGCGGTGGACGCCCGGCATTCGTCCCTGCTCGACCGGTTCCGCGGGCTGCTCGCCGAGCACTGCGCCCGCTCCGGCGACCCGTTCGCCCGCTTCGTCCCGGCTGCCGCAAAGGACAGTTGACGGACCATCAGTCGGAATCGACGGCGAGGCCGAGCAGTTCGCGGGTCCGGCGGTACTTGGCGGCGAGGCGTTCGGCGGTGGCCGGGTCCAGGCTCGCCAGCCGGACCGGGTCGGAGTTGTGCGCGAGGTCGGCCCGCTTGACGACGAGGGCGCCGGGGGTGGCGAGGATGCGCGCGGTGTACTCCTCCAGCGGCTCGCCGGGCCGCTTGGTGAGCGCGTCCACGATGGCCTTGGTGGTGGCGCTGAGGGCCGCACCGGCCAGCCACTCGCGGCTCAGCGCGTCGTCCTCGATGGCGTCGTGCAGCCAGCCGGCCGCGACCTGCTCCTCACTGCCGCCGCGCTCCGCCACTCCACGGGCGACCGCCGCCAGGTGCTCGGCATAGGGACGGCCGTTCTTGTCGGTCTGCCCCGCGTGCGCACTCCGGGCGATCCCCTCGACCTCGGTCAGGCTCAGATACTCCACCCGGCCATGGTAGGCACCGCGAACGCCTTTCCGTGCGGGGGGCCGCCCTCGGCGGTTCGTCCGCACGCCTGATTGACTTCCGGCGTTCCGGCCGAGCCCCGTACCGACGAGCGCGCCGAGGAAGAGGAAGCCATGCCCAGCCTGCATCCGCTGCTGTCCGGCTTCGCCCCGATCTGGGCGCTGACCGGGGTCGGCTACCTGGTCGGGCGCGGCGGGCTGCTCGGCGGGCACGCGGAGCAGGTGCTGAACCGTTTCGTCTTCCACGCCGCCATGCCCGCCGCGCTGTTCCTGCTGATCGGCCGCACACCGCTGGACCGGTTCGCCAACGCCTCGATGCTGGCGTTCACCGCGAGCACGGTGGTGGCGGGCGGGCTCGGGCTGCTCGCCGCGTACCGACTGTTCGGGCGCGGGCTGCCGGAGCGGGCGCTGGCCGGCATGGCGGCCGGGTACGTCAACTCGGCCAACCTGGGCATCCCGGTGGCCACCCAGGTGCTCGGCGACGCCTCCTTCGTCGGCCCGGTGGTGCTGTTCCAGATCCTGGTGGTCACCCCGGCGGTGCTGACCGTGCTGGACTCCGGGCGCGCGGGACTGCGGGCGGCGCTCACACTGCCGCTGCGCAACCCGATCCTGCTGGCGGTGGGGCTCGGCGCCGTGGTGTCGGCGACCGGGTGGCGGCCGCCCGCCGAGCTGAACCATTCCTGCGAACTGCTCGGCGGGGCGGCCGTGCCGACCGCGCTGGTGGCGCTCGGCCTCTCGCTCTGCCACCCGCCCGCCGTCACGGGCGCCTCCCGCTACCTGGAGGTGGGGACGGCGGTCGTCCTCAAGACCGTCGTCCAGCCGCTGACGGCCTGGGCGGTCGGCGCCCTGGTGCTCGACCTGCCGCCGCGCCAGCTGCTCACCGTGGTGCTGTTCTCGGCGCTGCCGTCGGCGCAGAACGTGTTCACCTACGCGCGCGAGTACGGCCACGGGGCCGCCTTCGCCCGGGACACGGTGCTGGCCTCGACGCTGGTGTCGATGGCCACCCTCTCGCTGGTCGGCCGGGCGCTCGGCTGACACGCGTCCGGCCCGCCGCCGAGGGGGCGGCGGGCCGTACGGGAACCGGGGTCAGCCCTCGTAGCGCAGGCCGTGCCCGAAGCGGAACAGCGGGTCGGCGGTGTCGAACGGGACGTCCGGCCGGCTCGCCTCCACGGCCGCCATCGAGGACGGCAGGTCGAACGGCAGCGAGCCCTGCGGCCGCTCCTCACCGAACAGCACCTTGACGAAGGCGCGCTCCTCCGCGCCGAAGTTGACCGTCAGCGCGGCGGCGTGGCCCGCGATCGGGGTCAGGATCGCCGGGCGGTCGAGGTACACGTCGACCACGGTCGGCACGGTGGCGCAGATCCGCCGCACGCGCTCGATCTCCTCCTCGGGGAAGTCCAGCGAGCCCGCGTGGAAGAAGGACTCCAGGGCGCCCGCCTCACCGCGCGGCTCGAACGGCGCCGACAGGCGCAACACCGCCACGTCCGCCTCCTCCGGCGTGGCGACGAGCGTCGCGCGGTCGCCCAGCACCTCGGCGGAGAGGCCCTCGGCGTAGACCTTCAGGCCGCCCGGGGCGAGCGGCAGCCGGGCCGGACCCTCGGCGGCGTTGGCCAGCAGGACGGACGCGGCCGCCTGCGCCGCGAGGCCCTCGGCGCGCGCCTCGGCGGCGCCCACGAGCGCCACGGCGGCGGCCTCGTCGACGAACGGCCGGTCGAACAGGCCGAGCCGGAACTTCTCACGCAGCAGCCGGCGCGCCGAGGCGTCGACGCGCTCCTCGGGCACCTTCCCGGCCCTGACCAGGTCCACCAGCACCTGCGGGCGGAACTCTCCGCCGAACTGGTCCACCCCGGCGTCCAGGGACTTGAGCATGCGCTCCTCGTAGGTCAGCTCCTCCACGCCCCAGAACTTGTCGTTGAGGATGGCCCAGTCGGTGCAGACGATGCCGTCGTAGCCGAGCCGCTCGCGCAGCAGGTCGGTGATGATCCCCTTGTTGAAGCCGAAGCCGACCTCCTCGTGCTCGGTGCCGACGGGCATGCCGTAGTAGGGCATCATCTGGGCGACACCGGCCTCGATGACGGCCTTGAACGGCTTGAGGTGGTAGTCGAAGTTGCCGCCCGGGTAGACCTGCTCGCGGCCGTACGGGAAGTGCGGGTCCTCGCCGTTCAGCTGCGGTCCGCCGCCCGGGAAGTGCTTGGCCATCGCCGAGACCGACTCCGTCCCGACCTCCTCGCCCTGGAGCCCGCGCACGTAGGCGACGGCCAGCTCGGAGGTGAGGTCGGCGTCCTCGCCGAAGGTGGTGCTGATGCGGGCCCAGCGCGGCTCGGTGGCGAGGTCGATCTGCGGGTGCAGCGCGACCCGGATGCCGACGGCCAGGTACTCGCGGCGCACCGTGTCCGCCCAGCGGCGGACCAGCTCGGGCGAGCCGACGGCGGCGAAGCCGAGCGGCTCGGGCCACTGCGAGAACGGGCCGGCCAGCAGCGCGGTGGCCGGGTTGTCGGTGAAGGAGTGGCGCGGGTCGCTGGAGACGGTGACCGGGATGCCCAGCGGCCGCTCCAGGACGGTGCGCTGGAGGTTGTTGTGCCAGGCGGCGAGCTCGCCCGCGTCGCTCGCCCAGAGGATGTTGAAGTGGTTGATGCGCCGCTCCAGGAAGGTGGCCATGGACGGCATGCCGAAGAGGCCGGGAGCGTCGAGGGCGCCGGTGTCGCCCAGCGGGTGGAACATCAGGCCGGCCTTGTCCTCGATCGGCAGGCGGCTCAGCAGGTCCTCGACGCGCTGGTCGACGGAGAGCGTCGGGTCCTGGTAGGGGAAGCGGGCGTCGGTGGTCATGACGGGGCCTTTCTCGGTGGTGCAGGGAAATCGGGGGGGTGGGGGCGGGTGTGGTCAGGCGGCGCTTCTGATCCTGGTCACAAGAAGCGCTCCGACCAGGCAGAACACGGCGGCGAGTCCGAACCAGAGGGAGTAGCCGGCCCCGCCGAGCAGGGCGTTGCCGACCGGGATGACGACCACGCCCGCCAGGAACGGCGAGAGCGAGCTCGGCAGGGCGTTGGCGATGTTGAGCACGCCGAGGTCCTTGGCCGTGTCGTCCCGGCTGGGCAGCAGGCTGATGGCGAGCGCGTTGTCGACGGCGAAGAACATGCCGGCGCCGATGCCGAGGACGGCTTCGAGTGCCAGCAGGGTCCCGAGGCCCGCGTCGCCCAGGTACGGGGTGACGGTCACCACCGCCAGCACGGCCGCCATCAGCAGGCCGCCGCCCATCACGAACGGCTTGCGGCGGCCGACGCGGTCGGACAGCACGCCGCCGACGACGCTGGAGACGACCAGGGTGGCCACGTTCAGACCGTTGGCGATCGCGTTGAAGCGCAGCTGCTCGTCGGTGTCGGCCATGCCGAACTCCGCGGCCAGGAACAGCGTCAGGTAGCCGGCCAGGGCGCCGTAGCCCAGCATGATGAGGAACTTGCTCAGCCAGGCCCAGCCGAAGTCCGGGTGCTTGCGCGGGTCGAAGACGAAGGAGAGCAGGAGGCTGCGCGGGTTCAGCGGCTCGTCCGGCGGAGCGGTGCGGACCCGGTCGGGCAGGCGGACGGCGAACCAGAAGCCGAGGACGACGGCGATGGCGGCCGGCACGGCGAACCGCAGCACATCGTTGGGCAGCACGGAGAGCAGGACCGCGCCGACCATGATGCCGATCGGGGTGACCGCGCCGACGATGCCCGACACGCTGCCGCGCCTGGCCTCGGGCACGTGGTCGGCGACGGTCGCGCCCGCGGCGGCGAAGGCGACGTTGCCGGCGCCCTGGGCGACGCACCACGCGATCAGCAGGACCGGGATGCTGGGGGCGAGGGCGCAGGCGACCAGGGCCGTCGCCATGACCGTGATGCCGCCGAACAGGAACGGCCGGCGCATGCCGTAGCGGGAGGTGCAGCGGTCGGAGAGGCGGCCGGCGAGCGGCTGGCCGACCAGCGCGAACAGGGCGCCGGTGCCGGTCACCAGCCCGAGTTGGGCGGGGGCGTCGTCCAGGCCGACCAGGTCCTGGATCTTGACCGACATTCCGCCCATCACGGGGGCGAGCACGGCCAGGTACATGCCGAACTGACCGAGGGCCAGTCTTCGAACGAACCCGGGAGGAGCCTGCGGAGCGGGGGCCTCCGCGGGCAGCGAGGGGGAGTCGAGCATGGGGGAGCTCCTAGGGGAACCAGCCACGGCGGCGTGGCGTGGCCCAATTGCTACACAGGTGTAGCTTTCTGTCAAGCAACCCTGCTACCGTTCCCCCATGACCACCTCAGGAGCCGGGGCGGCGGTGTCCGGCGGCTACGCCAAGGGCCGCGCCCGCCGGGCCGCGATCATCCAGACCGCCGCCGAGCACTTCGCGCAGCGCGGGTTCCGGGCCGTCACGATCCTCGACCTCGCCGCCGCTTGCGACATCTCCCGGGCCGGTCTGCTGCGCTACTTCCCCGACAAGGACGCGCTGCTCCAGGCCGTGCTGGAGGACCGCGACCGCCTCGACCGGGAGCGCTTCCAGCCGTACACCCGGCTCGGCGGCGGCCTCGGCGTGCTGCGCGGGATGGTCGACCTGGCCGGGCACAACGAACTGGTCCCCGGGCTCATCGAGTTGTTCGTCCGGCTCTCCGGCGAGGCGTCCGACCCGGAGCACCCCGCCCACGGCTACTTCGCCGACCGCTACGCGCGCATCCGGCGCGGCACCGCCCACGCCCTGCGCGCGGCCCGCGAGTCAGGCCACCTGCGCGAGGACGTGGACCCGGAGGAGGCCGCCGTGCGGCTCACCGCGCTGATGGACGGGCTCCAGGCGCAGTGGCTCTTCGACCGGTCGGTGGACATGGCCCGCCATGTGCGGGCGGCGGTGCTGGCGCTGCTCACCGAGCCGGGCGCCGCCGCCTTCGACGCGCTCACGCCGACTGACGGCTGACGGCTGGCGGCTGGCGGCTGGCGGCTGGCGGCTGAACTGACGACTGACGGGGCGTACCGTCAGGCGCCCCGGATCCGCCGGACGCCCCGGATCCGCCGGACGCTACGCATTCGTCAGACGCCCCAGAGGGCGACCCAGCCGTCCGAGCGCCCGTCGGGCGCGTGGTCGCGGTCGTGCTCGGCGAGGACCGGCGCCGCCCCCGGCGCCAGGATCGCGTGCACCCCGCCCTCGGCGGTCAGCACGACGCCCGCCGAGGCGCGGAACTCCTCCGCCGTCATCGCGGCGGCGAACACGTGGCCCTCCTCCTGGAACACCACGACCAGTTCCCCGGCGCCCGGAGCGAGCAGCCCGGCGACCTCGGCCATCCGTACCACCCGGTCGGGGGCGCCGGGGGCGCCGTAGGGCACCTTCGCCACCACCGCGCCGTCGACGCCCGCGAGTGCGACCGGCCGCAGCGGGGCGCCGACGTGCTCCGCCCACCACGCGGCCAGCCCCTCGGCCGCCCGCTGCTGAGCGAGCCGGCGCTGGAGGGCGGCGCGCTTCTCCGCCGCGCTCCGGCGCCGGTCGTCAAGCATCCTCACCCGGCTCGGAATCCGGCCCGGCCCCGGCGACGGCGGCAGCCGCCGGGGCGGGCGCGCCGGTCCCCTCCTCCCGGCGGGCGCGGGCGAGGTCGGCCCGGCTGCGGGTCAGCTCGGCGACGGCACTGATGATCTTGGACGCGCTGACACCGACCGAGGTCACCAGACCGGCGACCGCGCTGATCGTCGCCGCCGAACCGAAGTCGAACCCCTCCGACGCCGAGGTCGGCGGCTGCCCGCCCTGGGACGAGCCGGACCCGGGGTCGGGAGCGGGGTTCTCCCCCTGGTCGGCCCACATCAGGAAGAGCAGCACGCAGATGAACGTCGCCACGAAGACGACGACCGCGCGGCGCACCCAGCCGAACCGCTTCGCACCCGACCGACCCCTCGACTCCCCCATGCCCGCAGCGTAGTGCGTCCGGGCACCCGCCCGCCTCACCGTTCCCGGACGGCGATCAGCTCCCGGCCGCGCAGCGTGTACAGCACGCCGTCCTCGTCGGCCGCCAGCCGGGCGCCGCTGTACCACTCGGCGTCCACCTGGACGAGCACGGTGGCGGCCAGCGTCACCGGGTCCAGCCGGAACAGGGTCTTCTCGCTGATGCCGTACAGCCGCCCGCGCGCCACCAGCAACCGCGGGTTGGCCGAGGTGATCGCGCGCAGGTCGGCCGCGACGCCGATCACCGGGGGGCGGCCGCGCCGGGCGGTGCGCAGGTCGGCGGCGAAGGCCTGCCCGTTCACCGTGATCCCGAACAGCCGGTGCCCGTGCACCGCCAGGCTGCTGATGCCCGAGCCGAAGTCGGTGGCGGTGCGCCACAGTTCACGGCCGGCCACCGGGTCCCAGGCCGCCAGGTCGCCGCGCGGGCCGGTGGCCTTGGCGTTGTCGCCGCCGAGGAAGGCCTGGCCGTGCCCGGCCGCCACCGCGCGCACCAACTGCTCCGGACCGAGCGGGTCGACGTGCACGACCGGCCGCCCGCTGCCGGGCCGGTAGGTAACGAACGAACCGCCGCCGGTGGTGTCGGCCTGCACGCCGAGCAGCAGCAGGCGGTGCTCGGCGTCCCAGCGCACCGCCTGCGGCCGGTTCTGGTCCTGCGGCAGCTTCGCCTCCTGGACCGGCGCCTCGTCCACGCCCGGGCGGTGGCGCCAGATGCCCTGGGAGGAGTAGACGCCCAGGTAGAGGGTGCCGTCGTCGAGGATCACCGCGTCCTTGGCCTCACCGGGAACCGGGAGCTTGCGCACCGTCCCGGCGTCGAGGTCGTGCAGCGCGAGGGAGCCGTTGCCGCCGACGTACACCCGCCCGTAGCGGGCCGCCAGCGACATGCCGAGCTGCGCCTCGGCGGGCGCCCCGGCGGCCACCAGGTCGGTGGTGGTGACGGCGCCGGTCGTGGTGGAGAGGGTCCAGGCGGTGCCGCCCTCGGTGACGCCGGCCAGGGTGTCGCCGATCCGGCCCAGGCCCCAGGAGTTGCCGTCCGGGACCGGCACCGCGAAGGCCTCCGGGCCTTCCGCGCCGAGCCGGTAGCGCCAGACCGTGCCGTGCTCGGTGGAGGTGAACCAGACGGTGTCACCGAGGCGTTGGAAGTTGGTGACGCTCTTGGTGCCGGGCACCGGGAAGGACCGCAGCACGGTGTGGGTGGCCGGGTCCAGCAGGGCGACGTGCGCGGGCTTGCCCTCGGTGGAGACGGCGAGCAGGTCGTCGCCGAGGGCGGTGATCTGGCGGACGATGGTGTCGGCGGCGAGCTCCGGCGGGGTGATGTCGGTGACCTTGCCGGTGGCCCGCTCGACGGCGAACAGCGAGGCGAGGGTGGCCCCGCCGCCGCCCGCCAGGTTGCTGCCGACGCCCAGGTAGGCGTGGGTGGCGGTGGCCTCGACGGCCCGCCCCTGGGTGGCGCCGGGCGCGGGCGAGGCGACCTCGGTGAGGACGCCGGTCGCCGGGTCGTAGGCGTACAGGCCCGGGCCGGCCGCCCGGCCCTTCTGCCGGCCGGTCGCGAACACCACGCCGTCGGGGGCGACCGCGACGTCCCGGACATCGGCGCCCGGCACGTTGGCCAGACCGCGCACTCCGCCGCCGGCCAGGTCGAAGCGGTAGAGGTTCACGGCCTTCGGCGCGTCCGTCACCCCGAGGTACAGCACGCCGTCGTGGGCGGCCGAGCCCTGGACGAAGTTGCCGGTGGGCAGGGCGGCGGTGCCGGTGACCCGGCCGGTCGGCAGGTGGTAGCCGACCACCTTGGCCGGGGCCAGGTTGCGCGAGCCGATCCACAGCGTCTCGCCGATCAGGGTGGCGCTCATCAGCGGGAAGTCGGCGTTCCCCGGGCCTAGTCCGGTCACCTCGGGGGTGCCGGCGGGGCGGCGCGGCGCAGCCGAGGCGGACCCGATGTCAAGGCCGGTCAGGACAGTCAAGGAGCCTGCCCCGAGCAGGAGTTGGCGGCGGGACGGGCGGGCGGACGGCGTCATGGTGTTCCTCGGAGGGGTTCAGTGCTGCCCGGCGGCGGCCAGCAGTTCGCGGGTGTACGGGTGCTCGGGCGCGCTGAACAGCCGCTCGGCGGGGGCCTGTTCGACCACCCGGCCGTGCCGCATCACCAGCACCTCGTCACAGAGGTGGCGGACCAGCGCGAGGTCGTGCGAGATGAACACCAGGCCGATGCCGGTGCGGCGGCGCAGGTCGAGCAGCAGGTTGAGGATCTGCGCCTGGACGGAGACGTCCAGCGCGGAGGTGGGCTCGTCGGCCACCAGCACCTCGGGGCCGACCGCGAGCGCCCGGGCGATCGCCACCCGCTGGCGCTGGCCGCCGGACAGCCGGTGCGGCAGGGCGTCCAGCAACTCGGTTGGCAGGCCGACGAGTTCGATCAGTTCCTCGATGCGGCCGAGCGGCAGTCCGTGGACGAGCAGGGGCTCGGCGAGCGCCTCGCGGACGGTCATCCGCGGGCTGAGCGAGGCGTACGGGTCCTGGAAGACGAACTGGACCCGGCGGCGCAGCGCGCGCTCCTCGGCCGGGGCGGCCCCGCTCCAGGACCGGCCGCCGACCCGGACGGTCCCGGACTGCGGGCGCAGCAGCCCGAGCAGGGCGCGGGCCAGGGTGGACTTGCCTGAGCCGGACTCGCCGATCACCCCGACGGCGCGCCCCGGCGCGGCGGTCAGGCTCACGCCGTCGAGCGCGGGCGCGCCCCGGCGTCCGTAGCGGACGGTGAGCCCCTCGGCGACCAGTACCGGTTCGGCGGCCTCCACCGCCGCCGCCGCGGGTTCCCCGGCGGCGGCCGGAGCGCCCTGGGCCGGCGGCTCCTCCCCCGCCGTCACCGGCAGGTGGCAGGCGAACCCCTGTTCCCCGGCCGTCACCCAGCCGGGCGCCTCCTGCCCGCACCGCTCCGTCGCGGCGGTGCAGCGCGGTGCGAACGCGCAGCCGGGCAGCGGCTCCCCGGCGGCGGGCGGGCGGCCGCCGATCACGGCGAGCGGCAGCCCGCGCGGGCCGTCCAGCCGGGGTACGGCGGCCAGCAGCCCGGCCGTGTAGCGGTGCTTCGGCGCCTCCAAGAGCGCCTTCACCGGGGATCGTTCGGCGATCCGTCCGGCGTACATGACCTGGACGGTGTCGCAGGTGCGGGCGACCACGCCCAGGTCGTGGGTGATCAGCAGGACGGCGGTGCCGGTCTCGTCGCGGAGCCGGACGAGGAGGTCGAGGATGCCCGCCTGGGTGGTGGGGTCGAGGGCGGTGGTGGGTTCGTCGGCGATCAGCAGGTCGGGCCGGTTGACCATCGCCATGGCGATCAGCACACGCTGGCGCATGCCGCCGGAGAACTCGTGCGGGCGGTCGCGGTAGCGGCGGGACGGCTCGGGGATGCCGACCAGGTCGAGGAGTTCGAGCGCGCGGGCGCGGGCGTCGGCCCGGCTCGCGCCGTGCACCAGGGCGGCCTCGGCGAGTTGGCGGCCGATCGGCATCCGGGGGTTGAGGTAGGCGAGCGGGTCCTGGAAGACCATGCCGATCCGCCGGCCCCGGACGGCTCGCACCGCGTCCTCGGGGAGGGTGAGCAGGTCGGTGCCGTCCAGGCGGACGGTGCCGTCGGTGGTCCGGCAGCCCGGCGGGAGCATCCGGTTGGCGGCGAGCGCGGTGAGCGTCTTGCCCGAGCCGGACTCGCCGACCAGGCCGAGGATCTCGCCGGGGCGGAGGGTGAAGTCCACGCCGTGCACCACCTCGTGGGGCCCGGCGGCGACGCGCAGCCCGGCCACCTCCAGCAGCGGCGACCCGGTGGTCGGGGGCGTCGGGGACTTGAGCGTCGTGACGGTCACCGCAGCTTCTCCCGGTTGAACGAGTCGGCGAGCAGGGTCAGCCCGAAGACCAGCACGCCCAGCAGCAGCACCGGCGCGAGCGCGTAACTCGGGTGCAGGAAGAGGTACTTGCTGCCGGTGTTGATCATCGTACCGAGCGAGGGGGTGGGCGGCTGGATACCGAAGCCGAGCACGCTCAGCCCGCCCTCGATCTTGGCGGCGTGCGCCATCGTCACGGCCAGCAGCGCGGTGGCGGCGTCGGTGACGTTGGGCAGCACGTAGCGGCGCAGCGTGCGGGCGCGCGGCACGCCGAGCACCCTGGCGGCCACCACGTGGTCGCGGGCGAGCTGGGCGAGCAGGGCGGCCCTGGCCTGCCGCCCGAAGGCGGGCAGCGCGCTGAGTACGACGGTGACCACCACGCTGCCGAGGCCGGGGCGGACGATCAGCGCGATCGCGAGGCCCAGCAGCAGCCCGTGGAAGCCGAGCAGCAGGTCGAACAGGCGCTGGACGGCCTCGCCGAGCAGCCGGTTCAGCCCGCCGAGCAACCCGAGCAGGGTGCCGAGCACGGCGGCGGCGGGCACGGCCAGCAGGCAGACCAGCAGCTCGATCCGGACCCCGTACAGCGCGCGGGCCAGCAGGTCGCGGCCGACCTCGTCGGTGCCGAGCGGGTGGGACCAGGACGGTCCGGCGAGCGCCTCGCGGCCCTGCTGGTAGGGGTCGGCGGACAGCAGCAGCGGGCCGAGCAGACCGAGCAGCACCACCAGGGCGACCAGCACCGCCCCGGTCCGGCCGCGGCGCCCGCGCAGTGCGGCGGGCAGGGCGGGCCACCGGCTCCCGCCTACGACGGTGGTGGTGCTCATCGGCCCTCCCCGGTGCCGGCGCGGGCGATCCTCGGGTCCAGCCGGCCGACCAGCAGCTCGGAGCCGAGCTGCACGACGACGGCCACCGCGACCGCGAGCATGATCAGGGTCTGGGCGACGGGGTAGTCCCGCTGGTTGATCGCGTCGAGCAGCAGCTGCCCGAGGCCGTGCCTGGCGAACAGCTGCTCGGCGACGACGGCGCCGCCGAGCAGTTCGCCCAGGTTGAGCCCGAACTCGACGCAGAACGGTGCGAGGCTGTTGGGCAGCACGTGCCGCAGCAGGATCCGCCGGGGCGGGGCGCCCTTGGCGACGGCGGTGAGCACGAACTCCTCCTGCCGGGTGCGCCGGAGCTCGGTGGCGAGCAGCCGGGCGAGCACCACCGAGCCGGGAAGGGCGAGCGCGACGGCGGGCAGGGCCAGGTACTGCACGGCCAGGTCCGGCGCGGTGAACAGGTCCCGCTCGCCGCCGGCCGGCAGCACCCGCAGCAGCACGGCGAAGACGAAGACGAACAGCACCGCCGTGACGTACACCGGCAGGGCGAGCACGGCGGTGGTGAGCGGGTCCAGCGCCCTGGCCAGCCGGCCGCGCCGCTCGGCGGCCAGCGCGGCGCCCAGCAGCAGGCCGAGCACCAGCATCAGCAGGCCTGCGGCTAGGGCGAGTTGCAGCGTGGAGCCGAGGCTCTGGCCGATCATCCGGGTGACCGGTTCGCGGTAGTGGAAGGAGAGCCCGGGGTCGCCGCCGAGCAGGCCGCCCAGCCAGGTGAGGTACTGGACGGGCAGCGGCCGGTCCACGCCGAGCTGGCGCCCGAGGTGGTCGCGCTGCTCCTGGTCGGCCTCGGCGCCGAGCGCGGCGGAGACCGGGTCGCCGGGGGCCAGGCGGAGCAGCAGGAAGACGGCCACCGAGGCGAGCCAGAGGGTGGCCAGGGCTCCGGCGGCCTTTCTGGTCCAGTACGGCACGGGGTTTCTCCGGGGGTGGGCGGGGCGGCTGACGGGCGTGGGCTCAGGCGTCCCGGCGGGTGTCGGTCAGCTTCAGGTAGCCGAGCGCGCTGGTGGAGACGTCCCGCACCGAGGAGGCGAAGGCGTAGGTCTCCCAGGCGTGCGCGAGGGTGATGTGGAAGGACTGCGCGAGGAAGTACTCGGACAGCTCGTGGTTGACGTCCGCCCGGGCCTGCTCGTCGGCGGCCGCGAAGGCGCGCGCCTGGAGCTCGGCGTACGCCGGGTCGGTGACGTGCGAGGTGTTCCGACCGACCTGGAGCGGTCCGGAGACGGTGATGCCGCTGAGCGGCGAGACGCTGACCATGCCGTGGTTGGCCACGAACAGGCCTTCCAGCGTGCCCTGCTGGATCTTCGGCTGGAGGGCCGCGTTGTCCAGCAGCTGCACGTCGACGCCGAACCCGGCCTGCTCCAGGTCGTACTTCACCAGCTCGACGAGCGAGCTGAAGACCGGCGAGTTGGCGGCGGTCAGCGGCACCCGGGCGCCCTCCGCGCCCGCCTCGCGCAGCAGCCCGCGCGCCTTCTCCGGGTCGTGCCGGTAGCGGGTGACCTGGTCCGGGGTGACGCCGGGGGTGTTGGAGGGCCAGGGCAGGCTGCTGGCCTCGGCGTGGCCGCCGTAGACCTGGGCGACGATGCGCTCGCGGTCCACCGCGTACTGCAGCGCCTGGCGGACCCGGAGGTCGTCGAAGGGCTTGGAGGTGACGTTCACGCCGAGGAACGCCTGCTGGTAGGAGGCCTTGGCGGACTGAACGGTGAAGCCCGGGTTGCCCGTCAGCACCTTGAGGTCGCGCCCGGGGACGGCGCCGATCAGGTGTCCCTGCCCGGACTGGAGGGCGGAGAGCGCGGCCTGGCTGCTGGTGACCGAGCGGACGGTGATCCGCTCGAAGCGCGGGCGCCCGCTCTGCCAGTACCGCTCGTAGCGGGCGAGGTCGAGCTGGTTGCCGCCCTTGAAGGAGCTCCAGCTGAACGGCCCGGTGCCGTTGACGGTGTCGCTCGCCCGGCCCTCGGCGTAGGTCCGCGCGTCGACCACCGGGTTGAAGGCGAGCGCGTCGAACAGGTTGCTGGTGGGCTTGGCGAGGGTGAGGGTGACCTCGTTGCGGGCGCTGGCCTTCACATCGGCCAGGCGCTCCAGCAGCGGCTTGACCTGGGAGGACTTGGTGGCGCCGACCAGCGAGAAGACTACGTCGTCGGCCTCCAGCGCCCGCCCGTCGTGGAAGGTGACGTCCTCGCGCAGCTTGAGCACCAGCTTCAGCCGGTCGGCGCTCCACTCCCAGGAGGTGGCCAGCCAGGGCACCGGCTGGAGGGTCGCCGGGTCGAGGTCGACCAGCCGGTCCAGTACGAGGTTGACGAACGCCGGGGTGTCCGGGCCGCGGTGGAGCAGCTGGGTGGGGTCGGGCGCGCTGCCGTACACGATCTGGAGGTCGGGCGCGGACGCCGCGGCGCTGCCGCCGGGGGCGGCGCCCGCGTCCGGGTCGGTGGCCGAGCGGCAGCCCGCCGCCAGCAGGGCCGCTCCGGCGCTCAGGCCGAGGAAGCCTCGTCGGGGCAGGCCGGGGTGACGGGCCGCTTCGCTCATGGTGCTGCTACCTCTTGGTGGTTGGGGGTTCGGCAGGGCCTGGTACGGCTGGGGCGGCCGGGTCAGTACCGGGTGACGACGACGCTGTCGCTGTAGAGCACGACGTCGGGCCCGCCGGTCGGGTACGGGATGCCCTTGGCGGGGTTCCAGTTGGCGCGGTAGATCCCGGTCTTGAAGTACGGGGCCTGGTTCTGGTGGTAGTTGTTGAGCCCGCTGTGCGCGCCGACCTGCACGCCGTCGCGGTACACCGTGATCGAGCCGGGCGTGGTGGCGGTGGACCAGGTGATGTCGAACGCCCACTGGTTCCAGTGCCCGAACTGCACGGTGCCGAGCGGGATCACCGCCTCGGCGACGGTCGTCGGGCCGGTCAGCCAGTGCACCTTGAGGCGCCAGTTGCCGTCCTTGACGGTCAGCGCGATCGGCGGCTTGGTGTCGCTGCCGTCGGAGAGCGGGTAGCCGTGCCACTGGGCGACGATGGTCTCGGTGGAGGTCTGCACCCAGTCGGCGGGCAGGTAGTCGGCGAGGGCGAAGCGGTAGCTGCCCCAGCCGAGGGCGTTCACGGCGACCTCGGAGCGGTACGACGCGCCGTCGTTGGGGACGCTGAAGCGGGCGGCGAGGCCGGAGCCGCCGGCGGGGGCGCCGGTGACGGTGATGGAGCCGTTGCCGTCGATGCGCTGGCGGGTCCAGTTGGCGACGGTGCCGGACTCGAAGTCGTCGGCGAAGACGGTGGTGGACGCCGTGGTGGTGGACGCCGTGCCGGCCGCGGGCGTCGTGGTGGCGGGCGTCGTGGTGGCGGATGCCGTGGTGGCGGCGGTGCTCGCGACGGCTGCCGGGGCGGCCAGGGTGCCGGTGAGCAGGGCGGCGGCCAGGGCGGCGCCGGCGGCGCGGCGCGCGGAGGTGGTGACGGACATGGTGGTGCTCCTCGGTACGGGTTCGCTGGAACGGTGGGCGGTGACCGGGGCGGCCGGCCGACGACGGGTGACTGGCGTCAGCCGGCCCGTCGACAGGAGGCCGCCGGTCCGCCGGTTCCCGCGCCGCCCACCCAGGTCGGGCTGGACCACGCCCACTGGTCGTTCAGCTGCCGGACCCGTACGTGGTAGAAGTCGCCGTCCCCGCCCGGCCGTTCGTCGACCAGGTCGAGCTCCGCGGTGAGCTCCCGGCCGGGCACCGCCCGGTCGAAGCGGTAGGCGCCGGAGACGAAGCCGCCGAGGAAGCCGGTCCGCGGCCCCTCCCGCAACTCGCCGACGCGGTAGGAGGTTTCGACGCCGTTGACGGTCGCCGTCAGCATGGTCCGGTCGTCTCCGGAGACGGCCAGGGAGAAGCCCTGGGTGGCGTCGGTCGCGGTGTTCGGGTTGCCCTCGGTCACCGTGCGCAGCCGCAGTTCGCCCGGCCCGGTGCGCCACCAGTCGGACGGCCGGTACGTGGCGGGCTCGGCCTCGGCCGGCGCCACCGTCTCGGAGCCGCGCAACCGGGGCTGCACGTCCAGCAGTTCACCGCCCTCCACGCGCAGCGCGACGTCCCAGCGCACGGCCGCCTCGCGCCGCCCCCAGCCGACGGCGAAGCCGAGCGTGCCGTCGAAGCCGGGCGCCGCGCCGGCGGAGGCGAGCAGTTCGGGCCGCGAGAGGCGGTGGATCGGTACGCCGTTGCGGACCACCTCGACGTGGTCGAGGGCGTCCCGGCCGCGCACGGTGACCCGGATCCGGCGGCGGTCGGCGGACGGCGCCTCGCCGCCCATCGGCACGCCGTTGACGGAGGTCGCGAGCAGGATGCGGTCGCCGGTGATCGCGTAGGTGCGGCGCGCCTGGACCGCGTCCCAGACCGCCGTGCGGGTCAACTCGGGCGCCCAGACGGCGAGCCGGCCGTGCCCGTGGCTGCCGGGGAAGGCGCTGTGGTGGTCGGTGGAGCCGATCAGCCCGAACCGGTGGCCGAGCCGCAGCCCGTGCACGGCGGTGCCGGTGGTGTCGCGCGGCCCCATGGTGTGCAGGTAGGTGCGCGGCGCCTCGTCGGACTCGGCGCAGCCGTGCATCGACATCACCTCCACCACCGGGGCGAACTCCTCGGTGTACGCGGCCCAGTTGATGCCGCGACGCCCGGTGCCGTAGCCGATGTGGTGCGGCAGCGCCCAGGTGCGCACGCCCTCGGCGGCGAGCTCGCGCAGCCGGACGCGCAGCGCGTCCAGGTCGCGGGCGCGGATGATCTCGCCGCGCGGCCCGTCGAAGTACACGCAGTGGTCGCCGTACGCGAGGCTGTGCCACTCGAAGGACTGGAAGGTGACGAAGCGGCCGTCCTGGTGGGCGGCGGCGGTGACCTCCTGGACGTGCTCCCAGCGCTCGGCGAGCCGGGCGAAGCCCTCGGTGTGGTAGTCGACCAGGCCGGCCAGCTCGGGCGTCCGCTCGGGCAGGTCGTGCCACCAGCCGTGGCCGGTGACGCTGGCGAAGTCGAGCTGGAGGCGGGCGTTGGCGTAGGCGTCCTCGACGGGGCCGTGGCCGTAGCTGATCCCGCAGTGGTTGTGGAGGTCGCCGACGTAGAGGCCGAGACCGCCGTAGCCGGGTGCGTCGGTGGTGGGGGCTGTCATCGGTTCGGGCTTCCTCTGTTTGATCGACTCTGAGAAGAAGTTTTTCCCGATCTTCGACTGAGGGTCAAGGCCGGGCCGGGTGGCGTTGCCCGATCGCCACAGGAGGAAACATGCGATTCATAGAATCACACCATGTGACAGGCCGCTTGCAGTCGAGACCGCCACCTCACCCCTCCTCCGACCGACCCTTCGCCACTTTCTATCGATCTGATAGAAAGTGCCGGAGATTCCATCCCTACCCCGTGAGGACGGCACACCGCCGATGCCCATCACCGCCCCGCCCGCCGCGCCCGACCTCTCCGGCTCGGCCCTGGTCCGCGCCCCCGAACGCCCCGAGCCCGGCTACTGGGCGGGCTGCCCGAGCGTGCGCTACGAACCCGACCGGGACCGCTTCCTGCTCACCTACCGCGAACGCCGCCCGCGCAACGCCGACCCCTCGACCGGTGCGACCGGTGCGACCGGCGGCCAGGACCGGGGCTGGCGCTGCGCGGTGGCCGAGAGCCGGGACGGCGTGGAGTTCCGCGACCTCTGGTCGGTGGAACGCGCCGACCTCGACTCGCCCTCCATGGAGCGCTTCGCACTGCTCCGGCGCGACGGCGGCTACCTGCTCCACCTGAGCTACGTCGACCCCGCCGACCGGCGCTGGCGGATCGACGCCCTGCGCGCCGACACCCCCGAGGCCTTCGACCTCGGCGCCCGCACCCCCGTGCTCACCGCCGCCGGCACCGGCACCGAGGGCGTCAAGGACCCCTACCTACTGGAACACGACGGCGCCGTCCGGCTGTTCGCCACCGTCTCGCGCGCCCGCGCCTTCACCGCCGAGGAGCGCTCCCGCGCCCACGCCGCCGCCGACATCCACACCACCGGCCTGACCGTCCAGCCCACCGCGCTCGCCGACTCCGCCGACGGCCTGCGGTTCACCGCCCCGCCCGGCCGCGCCGCCGAGGTCCTCGACGTCGGCCCGGCCGGCGCCTGGGACGCCTACGAGTCACGGATCACCACCGTCCTGCCGGACGGCTCCGGCGGCTGGCTCGCCCTCTACGACGGATCGGCCGACGCGGCCGGCAACTACGAGGAGCGCTGCGGCCTCGCCGCCTCCGCCGACCTGCGCCACTGGCACCGCCTGACGCCGGACCGCCCGTGGCTGGACGTCCGCTACGCCGACGTGGTGGCGGCCCGCGGCCGCTGGTACCTGTACTACGAGCAGACCCGCCCGGACGGCGCGCACGAGCTGCGGGTCGCCGTCCTCGACGAGTTCGCGGGCCTGCGCCCGTAGGCCCGCGACTTCGAGGCCCGGCGCGGCTGCCCGCCGGGCCTCACTCCGCCCGGGCCGTGGCCACCACCTCGGTCATCGCCTCCAGGAACCGCCGCGCCACCGCGAGTTCGGCGTCCCCGAACGCGCCCATCGCGGCCACCAGATCGGCGATCAGCCCGCCGAAGAAGCCCTGGCCGAGCTCGACCGCGCGCTCCTCCACCAGCAGCCGCACCTTGCGGCGGTCCCCCGGATCACGCTCGCGCCGGATCAACCCGAGCCGCTCCAGCCGGTCGACCAGCCCGGTCGTCCCTGCCGAGTTCAGCCCCAACGCCTCGCCGAGCCGCCCCGGCGTGACCACCGTCCCGGCCCGCGCGGCGTCCAGCAGATGGATCAGCGCCCGCAGATCGGTCGGGTGCAGGCCGTTCCGCGCGGCGAACTCGGCGCCGAACAGGTCGAGTTCGACGGTCAGCCCGCGCAACAGATGGACCAGCTGCAACGGCGTCCGCTCCGGCTCCACCTCGTCTCCTTCCCTCCGGAGTCACCTCGACGTATTCTCTCGCTGGGCGAGATACATGCCCACCGAGTGAGTTCGTCGAACCCTGGGGGAAGACTATGTCCGCACACCCTGCCACCGGCCCCGCCCCCTCCCTCCTCGACTTCCTCGCCGCCTACGACGAGGCCCTCGCCCACTGGCCGCTCCCCGTCGAGGCGCTCACCGTCCCCACCCCGTACGGCGCCACCCGGGTCAACGCCTGCGGTCCGCGCGACGGCCGCCCGCTGGTGCTGCTGCACGGCGGCGGCGCCACCGCCACCTGCTGGTCCGCCAACGCCGCCGCCCTCGCCGCCGCCGGCCACCGGGTGCTGGCCGTCGACCTCATCGGCGACCCGGGCCGCAGCACCCTCGACCACCCCCGCCTCGGCGGGCTCCCCGAACTGCTCGGCTGGCTCGACGCCGTCCTCGACGGCCTGGACGCAACCGCCGCCGACCTGGTCGGCCACTCCTACGGCGGGTGGATCGCCCTGCGGTACGCCCTGCACGCCCCCGCCCGGGTCCGGCGGCTCGCACTGCTCGACCCCACCCAGTGCTTCACCGGCTTCCGGGCCCGCTACCTGCTGCGGGTGCTGCCCCTCCTCCTCCCGCCGCGCACCGCCGCCAAGGCCCGCGCCTACCTCGACCAGGAGAGCGGCGACACCGCCCTCGACCCAGCCTGGCGCGAGCTCTACGCCCTCGGCTTCGCGGGCTTCCCCGCCGCCCGCCCGGTCACCGGCCCCCGCCCCACCCCGGCGGAACTGCGCACCCTCACCGCCCCCGTCCTCGTCCTGCTCGCCGAACGAAGCCGCACCCACCACCCCCGCACCGTGGCCGACCGCGCCCGCCACACCCTCCCGAACGCCACGGTCGCCGTCCTGGCCGACACCTCCCACCACACCCTGCTGACGGCCCACCCGGACGAGCTGAACCGCCGCCTCACCGCCTTCCTGACCCCCTGACGCCGCCCCGCAGGGCCCAGCCGCACCCCGGCACCGGCGGTGGAGGCGGCGGGCGGGGCGCGCCCGCCCCTCGGAACCGCTAGACGAGTAGTTCCGAAGTGGGCTGGGTTTGCCGGTTCTGCTCCGGACATGCAGGAAGGGTGTCCAGCACCGGGCTGTGACGACCGAAGAGCCGGACACCCTCCTGACGGCACTCCACGTGCAGATCGATGATCACCTCCCCCGAACGCGGTGGTTGGGCCGCCCGCCGTTGCTGACGGACTCCGAACCGGTCTGTTTGGCGGATGGATCCCACTCGATCGGGTGGCGGCCACGCCGAGCCGGTTCATCGCGGAACTGACCGGGTGTCGACGGCGGGGTCATCCGGTTGTCGTATTGACGGGGAGAGGCGCGCCCTTCAGAGTTCACATGTGAACTCATCGGGAGGGGTGTGGTCATGAAGTTCCTGGCCAGTACGTTGGTGCCCAGGCGGAGCAGGGGGCTGGGGAGCCCGCCGCTGGGGCGGGCGGAGCGGTTCGCGGAGGTGGTCGAACTCGCCTCGTGGGCGGAGCGGGTGGGGTACGACGCGTTCGGGGTCGGCGAGCGGCACAATCCGGAGCTGCTGTCGGCGTCACCGGCGGTGATCCTGTCGAACATCGCCGCCCGGACGTCCCGAATCCGGCTCGTCACCACGGTCGCGGTGCTCTCGCTCACCGATCCCGTCCGCTCCGCCGAGGACTACGCCACCCTCGACCAGCTCAGCGGCGGGCGTCTCGACCTGATCATCGGCAAGGGCGGCGACGCGGTCGCGCCCGGCCTCTTCGGCGTCGACCCGGCCGAGCTGTGGGACCGGCTGGAAGAGGGGTACGAGCTGCTGCGGCGGCTGTGGCGGGAGGAGAAGGTCACCTGGGAGGGCCGCTACCGCCCGAAACTGACCGAGGTCTCCCTCGAACCCCGGCCGCTGCAGCGGCCGGCGCCCCGGGTATGGCACGGTTCGGCCACCGACCGGCGTTCCACCGAGCTGGCGGCGCGCTGGGGCGACCCGCTGTACTCGGCCAACGGCACGGACCGGGTCGACCACTACCTGGGCCTGGTCGACCACTACCGAGAGCGGCTCACCTTCCACGGCCACGATCCCGACACCGCGCCGGTCGGGGTGGGCGTGCACTCCCCCGTCATCGCCGACCGTTCGCAGGACGCCCTGGCGATCGCGCGCCCGATGTTCGAGGCCTCGGTCGCCGCGCACTACCGCGCCGGCGCCCGCTTCCCGTTCGACTCCCTCGAGGACTTCATCAAGAACGGGTCCGCGCTCGTCGGCACCGCCGAGCAGATCACCGAGAAACTCCTCGGCCTGCAGCGGAAGTTCGGCAACCAGGTGTTCGGCGTCGGCGTAGAGGGGTTCTTCTCCACCTACACGACCGAACTCGCCGTCACCCGCGACTACTTGGAACGGTTCTTCGCCGAGGTGGCCCCCGTCCTGCGGGCCGAAGTGCCCACCACCGTCTGGGAGTGACGCCCCGCCGACCGGTCACGGCGCACATGGGCGCGGATCTTGCCGGAGATGGCGATGAGCCGCTCCACCTCCTCCACGGTCAGCGCGCCGACCAACTCCTCGCGGATGTGCCGGGCGCGGTAGGCCTGCGCCCGGCGGAACACCGACAGGCCGTGCGGGGTGAGGGAGACCGTGGTGGCGCGGGCGTCACCGGGCACCGGCCCCCGCTCCACCAGGCCGCGCTGCTCCATGCGTCCGACGTGCTGGTGGAGCCGACTCTTGCCGAACATCAGCGCCTTCGCGAGTTCGAACGCGCGCAGCGTGTGGCCCTCGGTGTTGCCCAGACCGTCCAGGACCTGCCAGTCCGGCTCGGACAGGCCGGTGTCCTGCTGGAGCCTGCGCGTCAGCACCTGCCACAGCTCGGCGTCCATGTGGAAGAAGGCGTCCCACAGTGCACGTTCGCGTTCTCGCTGCCGCATGGGCCCCCACTGTACCGAGCCGGGCCACCGACCGGAACGCGCCGGCGCCCGCGCTCACGGGGCGGGCTCACGATATCGACGGCGTCACCCTCCACAACCCTGCCGACATCACCCGGCGCGACCTCGACAAGAACGGCAACGAGGCACCGTGCGGTCATCAGAGCCCGATCGAAGCGATCAGGCAGTTCCTCGCAGGCGCGGAGAAGCTGCTGCAACACGTCGAGGGCAGGTCAGCCATTCAGCAGGAGATGGCCCGCACTCACTACGAGCGGCTGGGGTTCAGAGGCCTCAACTACCAGGCACCAGTCCGTCCCGCTCATGACGTGAGTCGACAGCCCGTGATCGTCGATCAGCCAGAGGTCAACCGGGGTGTTGTCCCTCCTGCCCTCGTACACCTGCCACGAGGCAACGAGGTGGACCAGTCGGCGGCCGATCAGCGACGCAGGCTGGATTCCGGGCCCGTGGGCGCGGCAGATGGGGTGGGAGGGCTCCATCCGTGGACCGCACCTCGTCCCTCGTCGCAGCTCACTTGCTTATCCGGAGCCCCTTAGGGCTTTCAGATCACTAACACGTCGTCCTGATCTTGGTGTTGGGGTTGTCGTTGCCGACCTGATCTTCAGGAGGGTGCGGTGCATGGCGGTCCGGCTGCTGCCGAACAGCACGGCGAGTGGTTCGGCGGCCAGGTTGACCCGCAGGTGAATCACGGTGGCCAGGACCTGGTCGGGGAAAACGAGCCGCGGGGGGCGGCCGCACCAGGTGTCCCCGTGGGGCGCCAGGGTCCGGGTCAGGTCATCCAGCTGCTGCCGGGACATTCCGGTCAGTGAGGGATCGGATAGCAAGGCCGGGTCCCACTCGGGCGCCTCCGGCGCTCGTGGCACCGCTCGGAACCGCCATCAGGAATCCGGACTCTGAGCGGGGCACTGCCAGTCAGCTGCGTCGATCGCGCCGCCCGCCATGCCACTGAGGTCGAAGCAATTGCCGTTGGCCCACACCGTCACCGAATCCCGCCGATGGTCTACCTGGAAGGGCTCATCCCCACGCGACGTCCCGGACCAAGAACCGTCGTCTGCTGGCGAGTGAGTGACAACGACGTAGGTCTGCCCTGGCAGGATCTGGTAGGTGTCCGCCCACGGCTCCACTGTCAGCTCCAGTGGCGCTTCACCGTCGTTTCTGACCAGCAGCCGCGCAGTTTCCCCAGCGAACATCCCCAGCACCTTTCCTTGCCCCTACGGGCGATTGCACATGCAAGCGATGTCCACAGACACCTGCTGTCTGATCCTCACACGCGGGATCTGGTGCCAAGCGTCGGGAACCGTCGACCACCGGCTCGGCCTGGTCGTGGAGACCCGCGCTGCGGGCCCACCCGGGCGCTGAGCACGACCAGCTCGCCGCCGAGGAGACCCACCACCGCTGCGACTGCCAGCGCTGCCTCCACGGAGGCGGACCCGGCGACGAAGAGGACACAATCTGGACATGACCACCGGCCCGCAGATCACCCCCACCTGCGCGGGGAGAACGCTTCGCTGTTGACCGGCAGCCGCGGGTTGTCCGGCTGACCCTCGCCTGCGCGGGGAGGAGCATCGCGAGCAGTTGGGCACCGCCCGCTGCGGTCGCTAATCGGTCGGGCGTTTGCCGTAGTAAGGGCTGACGATCTTCGTCAGTTTCCGCTGGATCGACCGCAGTGCGCGGATTGTCTCCTCGTCAGTGAACCCCGTGGTCGTTGACCACTCGACCCCTGAACCCACGAGGTCGCTGACGAAGACGATCTCTGCTGCGAGCAGGGCCCTCGCCCAGTCCGCCGGCGCGAGAGGCACGTCCTCACCCAGCGCGTCCCGTAGCCTGCGGCACTGCCTGAGCAGATCCGCGACATCTGTGAAACCCATGCCGAAGGCGAGCTGATCGCTGCACCGAGCCGGCCCGTCCCATTCCACGAGCGATCGCTGCAACAACTCGACCTCGTTCCCGGTCAGGAGCTCGCCCGCTGCCACTAGCTGACCTGCCACCAAATCAGCCGCCCATCTCACTATCAAACGACAGGACGGTCATACTACCGACCTGCAAGGACGTCCTGGCTGACAGCTTCCCCAAGGCACCCACCGATCCCTCCGGACCCACCCGACGGATCCGGCCGACCCCCGCCGACACGGGGAAGACACCGGCTACGATCCAGGCGGTTTTCCGGCACGGCGGCTGACCCCCGCCTGCGGGGAGGACTGGTGCTCGGCCGTCTCGCTGGAGTGGCAACGCCTGACCCCCGCGCCTGCGGGGAGGACGGTCGTAGGAAGCCGCGGGGGCCGCCCCTTCTCGGCTGACCCCCGCGCCTGCGGGGAGGACCCGGACGGGGTGGCACAGGCCTCGGCGGAGGCGGGCTGACCCCCGCGCCTGCGGGGAGGACCCTTCGCGACCTGCACCGTTCTAGGGCCTGTGTGATGTTGTGATCAGTTGGGTGGTCGCACGAGGTCGTCTATCCAGATCATTGAGGCGCGGAGGTGGAGGCCTGCGAGGTAGCTC
>NZ_JBHVER010000102.1:0-27508 GCF_042802195.1 Kitasatospora sp. NPDC057500
GGGAGCGTGGTTCCGCTCCCGGCCCTCCGGCGTTCCGTCCGTGCCCTACTTGTCGGCGATCAGCACCAGGCCGTAGAGGACGGCCGCGCCGCAGACGGCGAAGCAGGCGTACGCGCCGGCCAGGGCCAGCCGGCCGCCGGTCGCCGGGGCGGCGTTCGGGCCGGCCGCCTCGCGGTGCGCGGTGAGCGCGGCCTCGCGGCGGGACAGGGCCAGGATGCCGAGCGCGAAGACGGCGACCACGCCGACGGTGACGCCGAAGCTGATGCCGGCGGTCTGGGCCAGGGCGTTCCACTTGATGTGCATGGTGTTCGAGCTCCTCAGCCGGCGGCGGTCAGGCCGCGACCGTGGTCGAGGCGGGAGTGGTGGTCGGGGCGGTCGCCGCGGCGGGCACGGTGGCCGGGCCGGTCTCGACCGGGGTGACGTCGGCGGTGTCGTTGACGTTGTCCGCGCCGACCGGCTGGCGGCGGGAGATGACCCACATCGCGGCCGAGCCGGCCACCAGTGCGGCGCCGACCAGGGCGACGCCCCAGTTCCCGCGCTCGGCCAGGTAGGCGGCGACTCCGCCGACGGTGGCGGCGGCGGGCAGGGTCAGGCCCCAGGTGTAGACCATGCGGCGGACCATGCCCCAACGCAGCTCGGCCTTCGGGCCGCCGAGGCCGGCGCCCATGATGCCGCCGGAGCAGACCTGGGTGGTGGAGAGGCCGAAGCCCATGCTGGAGGAGGTCAGGATGACCGTCGCGGCGGCCGACTCGGAGGCGAAGCCCTGACGCGGGGTGATGTCCGCCAGGCCGCTGCCCATCGAGCGGATGATCCGCCAGCCGCCCATGTAGGTGCCGAGCGCGATCGCGGCACCGGCCGAGACGATGACCCAGGTGGGGGGCAGCGCGCCCTTCGGCAGGGCGCCGACCGAGACCAGGGTCAGGGTGATGATGCCCATCGTCTTCTGGGCGTCGTTGGTGCCGTGCGCCAGCGAGATCAGCGAGGAGGAGAAGATCTGGCCGGTGCGGAAGCCCTTGCCGACCGTCTGCTCGCCGCTCTTGCGGGTGATCGCGAAGGCGAGCTTGGTGGCGCCCCAGGAGGCCAGGCCCGCCACCAGCGGGGAGGCGACCGCCGGGATGAGGATCTTGCTGACCACGGTGTCGAAGTTGACGCCGTTGGCGCCGACACCGACCACGGTGGCGCCGATCAGGCCGCCGTAGAGCGCGTGCGAGGAGCTCGACGGCAGGCCGCGCAGCCAGGTCAGCAGGTTCCAGAGGATGGCACCGGCCAGTGCGGCGAAGATGATCTCCGGATGGATGCCGGTCTTCTCGTTGACGATGCCGCCGGAGATGGTGGTGGCGACCTTCACGGAGAGGAAGGCGCCCGCGAAGTTGAGCAGGGCCGCGATGGTGACCGCGACCTTCGGCCTGAGGGCTCCCGTCGCGATGGAGGTGGCCATCGCGTTGGCGGTGTCGTGGAACCCGTTGGTGAAGTCGAAGGCGAGCGCCGTGATGATCACAACGGCCACCAGGAACGAGATGTGTTCCATACCCAAACAATCGTCGTAGTTGTCGCACTGACGTTGGTGTCGTGCGCGACGGTAGGGACGCTTGGTGAACGGAAGGTGAACTGGCCTCGGAATCAAGGTTCCGACGGTGTCGGAGGGGTTGCCGGGACCTTTCCGATGGGTGGCGTCCGCCGTGCTGAGCAGGACATTAGTGGAGATCCGTCCGCTTCGCCCCATTTGCTGAGAGCTGCCTCACAGGCAGGGCGAAAAATTCATCGGGCCGTACGGGCGCGGTCTGTTTCCGGCGAGTAACCCGTGGCAGGATCAGCCGGAGGTCCGGGGACGCCGGAGCGCGGGCGGGCGGGGAGGGCGAGATCCATGGGCGGGGCGGCGCGGCGTGCGGAGCCGGCGGACGGACGACTGACGGGCGTACCGGGCGCATCCGGTGGCAGGCGGCCGGCCTGGGTGCGGGCCTGGGTGCGGGCCGCGCTGCGCTGCGGCGCCGTCCTCGCGGCCGCCGCCCTGTCGCTGCCGGTGGCCGCCGGCGCGGCCTGGGCCGACCCGGTCCCGACGGCGCCGACGGCGCCGACGGCGCCCGCCGCTCCTCCGGTCGCCGACCCCGCCGGTGACCCGCTCGCCCAGGCCAAGGCCACCCTCGGCCCGCTGCTCGACCAGCTGCACGCGCTCTACCAGGGCGCCGAGGCCGCCACCGAGCAGTACAACGCGGCCGTCGAGAAGGTCGCCATGCAGCAGGCCTCGCTCGCCGAGCTCAAGGGCAAGCTGGAGCGGCAGCAGAAGCAGGTCGACGCCGGGACGGATGTCGCCGCCCAGCTCGCCGCCGCCCAGTACCGCAACGGCTCCGCCTCCGCCTACGCCGAGCTGCTGCTCTCCAAGGACCCGTACGAGGCCGTCACCATCGCCGAACTGCTCGCCGCGGCCAGCCGTTCGCAGAACGAGTTCCTGAACAAGCTGACCGCCGACCGTGACGCGCTGGGCGTGCTGCAGAAGCAGAACGAGGAGGCGCTCAGCACCTCGCAGACCCTGGTCACCCAGCAGGACGCCGCCAAGGCCAAGGTCGCCGCCGACCTCGCCGCCGTCGAGCAGCTGGTCTCCTCGCTGACCGGCGCCCAGCGTGCCGAGCTGGAGCAGGTCGAGAAGGCCAAGGCGGACGACGCCCAGCTCGCCTTCCTCGCCTCCGGCGTGCTCGGCCAGGGCGAGCGCACGCCGTCGCTGGCCGGGCGGGCCGCGGTCGCCTACGCGCTCGCCCAGCTGGGCAAGCCGTATGTGTGGGGCGGCGCCGGGCCGGACGTGTTCGACTGCTCCGGGCTCACCTCGCAGGCCTGGCTGCACGCCGGCAAGCCGATTCCGCGCACCAGCCAGGAGCAGTGGGCGCAGCTCCAGCGCATCCCGCTGAACCAGCTGCGGCCGGGCGATCTGATCATCTACTTCGAGGGTGCCACGCACGTCTCGATGTACATCGGCGGAGGGCTGGTCGTGCACGCGCCGCGGCCGGGCTCGTACGTCAAGGTCGGGCCGATCGGGGCCAACCCGGTGCTCGGCGCCGTCCGGCCGGACCCGGACGGGGCGGCGGACGACGCGGGCGGCGCCTGGAAGGTGCCGGACCTGCCGGCCGGCTGGGACTCGGTCACGCCGATCGCGTCCAGCCCGCTCAACCAGCCGCCGGTCGACCCGGGGACGCCGGTCGTTCCGGTGGTTCCCGTCGTCCCGGTGGTGCCGGAGGTACCGGGGGTGCCGGTCACTCCCACGGCCCCGACGACCCCGGCCCCGGGCACCGACCCGTCCACGCCGACCACGGCCCCGACCACCCCCGGCACGCCGACCACCACCCCGTCGGCCACGCCCACCGACACGCCGTCGGGCACCCCGACCGATACCCCGACGGGCACGCCCACCGACACGCCGTCGGGCACCCCGACCGATACCCCGTCGGGCACCCCGACCGGCACGCCCACCGAGACCCCGACGTCCACCCCGACCGGCACCGGCACCGGCTCGCCCACCGCCACCGGCTCCAACGCCGCCACGGCCACGGGCACCGCCTCGGCCTCCGCCTCGGGCAGCCTCTCGCCCCAGCAGAACTGACCGGCGGCCGGTGACGTTCGGGGCGCATCTGCGGCGGGCGGGCTCGGGCATCCTGGAACGGCTGCCCGAGCGGGTGCGGTCCGACGTCTACGTCCTCGCCTTCAACATCTGGCGGCTGGACGCCGACGACCGGCGCCCGTACGTCGACATCGGCCACAACACCGAGAGCCGGTGCGGGGCGGCGGCGGACGCCGACCCCGACGAGGCGCGCTGGAACTACGCCCACTGGATCCTGGAGGGCTTCGACCGGCTCGGCAACGTGCCCGAGGACCCGGTGGGCGGCGCGCTGTGGGAGGAGGAGGCCAGGCGCCTCGGTTTCTGGTACGACGGCCCGTTCGACCTCGACCGCCGTCTGGACGACGCCGCGACCGCCGCCAAGGCGGACCGGTTGCGGGGGACCTTCCAGGAGGCCGTGATCACCCTCGCCCACGACCTCAACGCGAGCGGCACCGTAGCGCGGATCTTCGGTCGCCCCCTGCCCATCGTCGTGTTCGACATGGACAGCCCCGGCTGGGAGGAAGAGGCCACCACGGCCGCCAACCCACCCGAGCTGATCACCGAGTTCCTGACGTACTACAACGGCTGACCGCCTCCTGCTCCTGGCCCTCCCCGTCGCCGAATCCACCCCCATCCCACCCCCCGTCGGCCCTCTACGCCCCTCCGAGCGAGAACCGCCGGCGGCCCCGGGCAGGAGTAGGAAGTCGGCGGGACCGACTTCCTACTCCGCGCGGTGTCGGCAGGTCTTTTGGGCTCGTCATCGGTCGATGGGCGATGGGTGGAGAGTGGGAAGTCGGCCGGTCCGACTTCCCACTCCGGGTGGTCATTGGGGTATGCGGTGGCGGCCGTGGGGTTTGTGGTTGTGGGGGTTGGTTTCGGGGCTGAAGTGGCCGGCCTGGCGGGCGATCCAGGTGTATTCGGGGGTGCCGTCGGGGAGGGTGCGGAGTTCCCAGCGGCCGTGGCGGGTGATGGGCGGCGGGGGTGGGCCGACCTTGAGGGCGGTGACGACGCCGGTGACGACGGTGGCGATGGCGAGGGCGAGGAGGACGGCGAAGGCCGTGCCGATGAGGAAGCCGGTCACTTCCGGCTCGCTTCGCGGAGGAGTTCGAGGAGGGTGGGGAGGGAGGTCTCGCCGAAGTCGATGGTGGTGCCGTTGGCGGTGGCGGAGTCCCACTGGATGCCGAAGGGCTCGCCGATTTCGTGGAGTTCGCGCAGGAGGTAGGTGACTTCGATGGCGGTGTAGGTGCGCAGGGCGGGGTCGTCGGGGGTGATGGGGGTGTTCACGCGGCGGCGTCCAGTTCGAACCAGGTGATCTTGCCGGTCTTGGTGGGGGTGGCGCCGAAGCGGTGGGTGAGGGCGCGGACGAGGTGGAGGCCCCGCCCGGAGAGGGCGTAGGGGTCGGTGGGGAGGCGGGGTTCGGGCAGGTCGGGGCTGTCGTCGCAGACGGCGACACGCAGGGTGGCCGGGACGAGGGAGACCAGGACGGCGGGGGCGGGGCAGTCGCCGTGCTGCCAGGCGTTGACGAAGAGTTCCTGGAAGGCGAGTTCGGCGTCGTCGATGGCGTCGGGGCGCCAGCCGGCGGTGTGGAGGATGGAGCGGAGTTCGGCGCGGACGGCGGTGCAGTCGGGCGGGTCGAGGGCACGCATGACAGACCTCCATGGAAGAGGCGTGAGGGGGAGGAACGGGGGGATGCCGATGGATGCGTCACCGTGAACGAGGCCGGCCCGGACCTGGCTGCTCTGCGGTGCGAAGTGGGCAGCATGCGCCTACCGACCATGAGTTCAGGCATTACTGACGACCCATCGGATCGCTGCGAGATAGACCATAGCGCACGGCAGTATCTATTTTTTACGCTCGCGAGATATTCACCCGTGAGAGGTAACGGCGGCCGGAACATCACTCTCCGGTGGACCATCACCCGAACGGCGCGGCACACTTGGCCCGACCGCGCCCCGGAAGGAAGTCATGCCTCCACGCCCGAACCCAACCATCCGTCAACGCAGGCTCGGAACGGAACTGCGGAGGATGAGAGAGCAGGCCGGTCTTGGAGGATCCCAACTTGGTCGTGCCGTCGGCATGAGTCCCGCCCAGGTCACGCAGATGGAATCCGGGCGGATCGGCATCAGCGTAGAACGGCTTCACACCATCGCTTCCGCCTGCAACTGCGCCAACCGACCGCTGGTCGACGCACTTGCCGGCATCATCGGTGAGCGTGGAAGGGACTGGTGGGAGAGCTATCGCGAGGTGCTGACGACGGACTTCCTGGAAGTGGCCGAGGTCGAGGCGCATGCCCAGGAGATCGCCATCTGCACCACCACCTACATCCCCGGGCTCTTGCAGACCGGCACCTACGCCTCTGCCGTCTTCACTCGGATCTACCCGCCGCTATCCCGAACCGAGATCGACATCAGGACTGCCTTTCGGGTTCAACGGCAGCAGATCGTCCGATCCGGCAGGACGCCGCTGCGGACGTATGTCCACGAAGCCGCGCTCCGTATGCAGTTCGGAGGACCGAGAGTTCTTGCCCAGCAGCTTGAGGCACTGATTGAGGACTCCACGCAGCCGGGGATCTCCGTACGGGCGGTGCCGTTCGCGCTTGACACCTTCCCGGGATCTGGTGAGAACCTCACCTTCGCGAAGGGTCCGGTACCTGAGCTGGACACCGTGCAGATGGACGTGTCGCAGGGGACGATCTTCTTCGACTCTCCGGCAGATCTGGCCAAGCAGCGGGCCATCTTCGACCGGCTGGACTCCACTGCGCTCTCCGAGGACGGATCGCGCGACTTCATCCGTTCCCTCAAGAAGGAAATAGAGGCCAGTTATGCCTGAAGCAATATGGCAGAAGTCGAGTTACAGCGCGGCGAACAACGAGTGCGTCGAAGTGCGTTCGGCGATTCGGGCGGTGGAGCTACGTGAGTCCGACGACGGCGATGTCGTCCTCCGCGCTGACCCCGCCACCTTCGCCAACCTCCTCCGCGCCATCAAGGCCGGCGAACTCGACTGAGGCTTGCCAGCCGCCGTCCAGCGCGGAGTAGGAAGTCGGCGACATCGACTTCCTACTCCGTGGGGACGGCGAAGTAGCCGTTGCCGGTGGGCCCTCGCTTGGCCGGAGCGAGGGACCACCGAGCACCACCACCCAAGCAAGGGTGGAGTGGGAAGTCGGATCCGGCCGACTTCCCACTCCGGGATGGGCATCGGGGGCCCTGGCTGCCCCTCGCTCACTACCGGCGGGAGAGGGGAGTCCGTAGCTCTTCACGAAGTCGGACCGATGTGTCGCTGGGCAATCCCATGAGGGAGTAGCGGAGTTCCTTCGAGAAATCCGCGATGAGATCGAGATCCCGAAGCTGACGCCGCAGTTCAGAGGCCAGCGCCTCGTCCGCGTCGATAGAGAGCTCGTCTTCTTCCATCTCGGCCAGGTGCTGAAGATGCTCGTCGACGGCTTCCACCGCCCGGCCGCTGGTCCAGATGGCGAACTCGTGGCAGCCGAAGAGGTAGGTGTGCGCGGCAAACAGCGTTGCCGCCGCAGCGGACTCGTCTGCATCGGCCGGCCCGTCCTGACCGTCGTTGTGGCAGTACTCGCTGAGCATGTACTGGGCGACACCACGGTTCACCGCCGCGAACGCCGTGGAATCACCGAGAACGCCCTCCCACACCGAATTCAGCAGGGGACGCAGGCTCAGAGTGAACGGCGCCTGCTCGTCCTCGGGCAACGCCTCATGCCGGCTCATGAGCCGCTCCGCGACCCCGGCGGCGAAGACGCGACGCTCACCGGGCGACGCCGACCTCAACCGCTCCTCCAGCAGTGCCGACAGCTCCCGCCACAGATCCATTCGAGCCACCCCGGAGTCGCGACGCCAGCGTGGCCACGCCAGCCACGCGATCATCCCAAATGCCAGTGACAATGCCACTGGCGGTTCCGCAGCCAGCCACCCTGCGCGACGCTGCGCGAGTCCGATGACGGCGATGCCGTCCTTACCTCCCCCGTGTCATCACAAGGCCGGCGAAGTCGACCGTCACCCACTCTGAGGCCCACCAGCGGCTGTCCAACGTGGAGTGGGAAGTCGGATCGGTCGACTTCCCACTCGGGATGAGTACCGGGGACCCCAACTGCCCCCTCGCTCGGTGCGAGCGAGGGGGCAGCCACCCGTGGTCCGCCTGCCGTTCCTTCGGCGGAGCGAGTCGGTTTCCAGTGTTGGAAACGGCAACCTCTTGTCCCTGCCCCTTCCGCCTCGGGACGATGGCCGGGACACCGAGCCATCGAGGAGGACGACGGTGACTGCCCGACGTTGTACCTGACGGACCGTGGCACCCTCGCTGTTCAGGGTGATCGGACCACCGGGCACGGTCCGCGGATTCCGGATCACGAGTCGTTGGTCGAGATCCCTGTCGAACTCATCCGGAAGGCCGTTCGTGACAACCTCATCTAGGACCCTGGGGGACTGGTTCTCGGTGTTCGAACGGACGGCGTTCCGGCTGGAGACGCTCGATGACTACAGCCAGTCCGGTGGGGTGGACGCCTTTCACGCCTTCCTCACCGGGGAGGAGCAGCCGGAGGGCTACCGGACCGCCGACTGGGTCGGGACCCCCGGGCGGCAGCTTCGCTCCGTCGCGGCCGTCTCCTGCCCCCGTACCCACGGCCCCACCTCGGAAGTGCCCCCGCCCTGCCCGCTCGGACGGCGATGACCCCCCCGGAGCAGGAAGTCGGACGGGCCGACTTCCTACTCCGGGGCGGCGGCTTCCAGCTCCTCGATGGTGCCGGACATGATCGTCCGCACGTGGGCGGTGATGTGCGCGGGGGGCCAGTTCCACCAGGCGATGGCGAGGAGGCGGGCGATCTCCTCCTCGTCGTACCGGTGGCGGATGACGCGGGCGGGGTTGCCGCCGGCGATGGCGTAGGGCGGGATGTCGGTGGTGACCACGGAGCCGGTGGCGACGATGGCGCCGTGGCCGATGCGGACGCCCGGCATCACGGTCACGCCGTTGCCCAGCCAGACGTCGTGGCCGACCACCGTGTCGCCGCGGTTGGGGAGGTCGGTGAGGAGGTCGAAGTGGGCCGCCCACGGCCCGCCCATGATGGGGAACGGGAAGGTGGACGGGCCGTCCGTGCGGTGGTTGGCGCCGTTCATGATGAAGCGGACGCCCGTTCCCAGGGCGCAGTACCTGCCGATGACCAGCCGCTCCGGACCGTAGTGGTAGAGCACGTTGCGGGTCTCGAACGCGGTCGGGTCCTCCGGGTCGTCGTAGTAGGTGAACTCGCCCACCTCGATGAGCGGGGACGTCACCAGGGGCCGGAGCAGCACCACGCGGGGCTGCTCCGGCATCGGGTGGAGGACCGTCGGATCGGGCTCAGGCGCCACTGTCGGCCTCGAAGCGGATGACGACGGCCTTGGACGTGGGCGTGTTGCTGATGTCGGCGGTGGAGTCCAGCGGGACCAGGACGTTGGTCTCCGGGTAGTACGCCGCGGCGCCGCCCCGGGCGACGGGGTAGTAGACGACGCGGAAGTGGGGGGCCCGGCGCTCCACGCCGTCCTTCCACTCGCTGACCAGGTCGACGTACTGGCCGTCGGAGAGCCCGAGTTCGAGGGCGTCGGCCGGGTCGACCAGGACGACGCGCCGCCCGCCCTTGATACCCCGGTAGCGGTCGTCCAGGCCGTAGACGGTGGTGTTGTACTGGTCGTGCGAGCGCAGCGTCTGCAGCAGCAGCCGGCCGGCCGGGACCTCCGGCGCCGTGAGCGGGTTGACCGTGAAGTTGGCCCTGCCGGTGGCGGTGGGGAAGGTGCGGGTGTCGCGCGGGCCGTGCGGGAGGGTGAAGCCGCCGGGGCGGCGGACCTTGTCGTTGTAGTCCTCGAAGCCGGGGACGACCCGGGCGATCCGGTCGCGCAGGGTGTCGTAGTCGGCGGCGAAGTCCTCCCACGGCACGGTGTCCTCCGGCCCGAGGACGGCCCGGGCGAGCCGGCAGACGATGGCGGTCTCGGAGAGCAGCCCGGGGGCCGGCGGCCGCAGGCCGCCGCGCGAGGAGTGCACTTGGCCCATCGAGTCCTCGACGGTGACGAACTGGGCGCCGCGCGCGGTGACGTCCCGGTCGGTGCGGCCGAGGGTGGGCAGGATCAGGGCGCGGGCGCCGGTGATCACGTGCGAGCGGTTGAGCTTGGTGGAGACGTGCACGGTGAGCCGGCAGCGGCGCATCGCCGCCTCGGTGACCTCGGTGTCCGGGGTGGCGGCGACGAAGTTGCCGCCCATCGCGAAGAAGACGCCGACCCGGCCGTCCCGCATGGCGCGGATGGTGTCGACGGAGTCCAGGCCGTGCTCGCGCGGCGGTTCGAAGGAGAACTCCCGCCCGAGCGCGTCCAGGAAGGCGGTGGTGGGGCGTTCGAAGATGCCCATCGTCCGGTCGCCCTGGACGTTGCTGTGCCCGCGCACCGGGCAGACGCCCGCGCCCGGACGGCCGACGTTGCCGCGCAGCAGCAGGAAGTTGACGACCTCGCGGATGGTCGGCACGGCGTGCTTGTGCTGGGTGAGGCCCATCGCCCAGCAGACGATCACCTTCTCGGACGCGAGGACCAGCCGGGCCAGCTCCTCGATCTGCCACCACGGCAGCCCGGTGGCGGCGAGCACCTCCTCGCGGGAGGTCGTCGCGGCCTCGGCGGCGAACTCCTCGAAGCCGTGGCAGTGCTCGGCGACGAAGGCGTGGTCGACGGCGTCCTGCTCGACGATCAGCTGGTTGAGCGCGCGGAACAGGGCGAGGTCGCCGCCGAGCCGGATCTGCAGGAAGAGGTCGGTCAGCTTGGTGCCGTGGCCGACCAGGCCGCGCGCCTGCTGCGGGTTCTTGAAACGCTCCAGCCCGGCCTCGGGCAGCGGGTTGACGCTGACGATGGTCGCGCCGGCGCGCTTGGCCCGCTCCAGGGCGGAGAGCATCCGGGGGTGGTTGGTGCCCGGGTTCTGGCCCGCGACGATGATCAGATCGGCCTGGTAGAGGTCCTTCAGGCTGACGCTGCCCTTGCCGACGCCGAGCGTCTCGGTGAGCGCCGAGCCGGAGGACTCGTGGCACATGTTGGAGCAGTCCGGCAGGTTGTTGGTGCCGAGTCGGCGGGCGAACAGCTGGTACGCGAACGCGGCCTCGTTGCTGGTCCGGCCCGAGGTGTAGAACGCGGCGCCGTCCGGGGTGTCCAGGGCGCGCAGCTCCTCGGCGATCAGCGCGAAGGCGTCGTCCCAGGAGACGGGGGTGTAGTGGGTCGCGCCCTCGTCGAGGAGCATCGGCTGGGTGAGCCGGCCCTGCTGGCCGAGCCAGTAGCCGGAACGCCCGGCCAGCTCGGCGACCGGGTGGGCGGCGAAGAACTCGGCGCGGATCCGGCGCTCGGTGGCCTCCTCCGCGACGGCCTTGGCGCCGTTCTCGCAGAACTCGGCGGTGTGCGTCTTCCCGGGCTCCGGCCAGGCGCAGCCGGGGCAGTCGAAGCCGTCCGGCTGGTTGACCTTGAGCAGCGTGCTCAGGGTGCGGCGGGCGCCCATCTGCTCGGTGGCCATCCGCAGGCTGTGGCCGACGGCGGGCAGCCCGGCTGCCGCGTGCTGGCGCGCCGACACCCGGGGGGCGTCCTGCGCCGGGTCGCTCTGCGGGGCCTGTTTGGCCATGACTGCGCTCCTCGGCTGTGCGGGGGCCGCCGCCTCGTCGCGGCGCCTGATGTCATCCTCGCACCTGGGCGGCCGGGGGCGGCAGGGGAGAAACGGGGGAGGGCGGCGGGGGCGGGGGCGCGGATAGAGTGCAGGTGCTTCGATGGGGCCGGGGGTGGGCGGGTGATGGTCGGCGACGTGCTCGACGGGCGGTACCAGCTGGTCGAGCGGCTGGGCCAGGGCGGGTTCGGCGTGGTGTGGCGGGCCTTCGACACCCGGATGCGCAGGCCGGTGGCGGTCAAGGTCATCAACCACCACGGCGAGGACCAGCAGAAGGCGGCGCTGCGGTTCGTCCGCGAGGCCTGCGCGGCGGGCAACCTCTCCCACCCGCACATCGTCACCGTGCACGACCTCGGCGAGGGCGAGCTGGGCGGCCGGCTGGTGACGTACCTGGTGATGGAACTGCTCACCGGCCGCACCCTGACCGCCGTGCTCCGGGACGGCCCGGCGGACCCGGCGCAGAGCCTGCGCTGGGGGCGGCAGATCTGCTCCGCGCTGGCCGCCGCGCACGACGCGGGGATGGTGCACCGGGACATCAAGCCCGAGAACATCATGGTCACCGACGCGGGCGTGGTGAAGGTGCTGGACTTCGGCATCGCGCAGCTCGACATCGGGACGGGCGGGCTCACCACCACCGGAACGGTCATCGGCAGCCCCGCGTACATGGCGCCGGAGCGCTGGACCGGGGGCCGGGTGGACGGCCGGGCGGACCTCTACGCGCTCGGCTGCGTGCTGGTCGAGCTCTGCACCGGGGCGCGGCCGTTCGGCGGGGACTCGACGCCGGTGCTGATGTACCAGCACCTCAACGAGCCGCCGCCGGCGCTGGACCCGGCGTCGTTCGGGCTGCCGGCGGAGCTGGCGGGGTTGATCGCGGAGCTGCTGGCGAAGGACCCGGAACGGCGGCCGGCGGACGCCCGGACGGTGGAGCGGCGGCTGGCGGGGCTGGAGGAGCGGCGGACGGCGGGGCCGGTCGGGCCCGTGCTGCCGCCCCCGCCCCCGGCCCCGCCGCTGCCACCGCCGGCCCCGCCGGTTCTGCCGGTTCTGCCGGTCCCGTCGCAGGAGGCCGTCCGGGCCGCCCTGCGCGAGCGCCGCGACGCCGCCTTCCGGGCGGCGACGGCCGGCGAGTCCGCCGTGCAGCTCCACGCGGTGGCGCAGGAGGCCGTGGCCGCGCTCGGCGCCACCGACCGCGAGACCCTCAACGCCTGGCGCGACTTCACCTGGTTCCTCAGCCGGGCCGGCGACCTCGACGGCGCGATCCGGCTGCTCTCCACGCTGGCCGAGGACATGCGGCTCGCCCTCGGCCAGACCGACCCGGACACCCTCGCCGCCCGCTACCACCTGGTGTGGTGCATCGGGGAGAGCGGTGAGACGGTCACCGCGCTGCGCCGGCTCGTCCAGCTGCTGCCGGACCTGCACACCGCCTGGGGCGGCCACGACCACCGGGTGCTCAAGGCACGGCACGACCTGGCGGTGTACACGGCGAACCGGGGCGACCTGGAGGGTGCGGTGCTCCAGCTGCGCACCCTGCTGCCGGACCTGGCCCGGGCGCTCGGCGAGCAGCACCCGGCCACCGTCCAGGCCTGGCAGGACCTCTCCGGCTACCAGCAGCGGCTCGCGGCGTCCCCGGCAGGGCGGACACGGTCCGGCCGCCGGCCGCGGATGCACCCGGGCGAGGCGCTGCTGCTGATCCGCCGCCTGCTGGCCTGGGACTTCACCTCGGACCAGGAGGCCAACGCCTGCCTGACGGCGCTGGAACGCGGCACCGGGATCAAGCGGGTCGGCGACTGGATCCTCTCCGCCCCGGACCACGTCACGGCCGAGGATCTGGTGGAGGAGATCTACGGCCCGTGACGCGGCTCGGAGCCGGGGGGTGGCGGAGCCAGCCGCCCCCGGGCCACCTCACCCGGCGGCTACGCCGGGGGCCGCCGAGGGGGTGTGGGCGGAGGTGGTTCGTCGGGGGCGGTGGGGGTGTCGTTGTGGAAGGTCGTTGAGTGCTGCGGCGCCCGGGCGGAGGCCGCGCGGAAGACGGGCGCGTGGTGGGGTGCCGCCGTCGATGGCGGTGGTGCGGGGCGGGGGCGCGCGGGGGGACGGCGGGTGGACGGGGCTGCCAGGCCCCTGAGGGCCCGGAGGCAGCCGCCCCCGGGCCCACCCCCCGGGCCCACCCCACCCGGCGGCTACACCGGGACCGCCGAGGGGGTGTGGGCGAGGGCGCGGAGGAGGGTGCGGGCGGCGGCGTCGTTCTGGCGGAAGCCGGGGGAGTCGGTGCGGGGGCGGGCGAAGGCGGCGGCGGCGCGGAGGCTGGTGTGCGGGCCGAGGGCGGTGCGGCGCGGGTGCGGGCCGCCGTCGAGGGCGGGGTCGAGGACGCGACTGTCACCGGGCCGGATGGTGAGCAGGCCCGAGCGGTGGGTGTACTCGGCGTCGGCGACGACCTCCTCGGTGATCCGCCCGGTGCGGTGCAGGTCGCGCAGCAGCGGGTCGAGGGTGCGGGCCAGCGCGTGCTTGGGCAGGTACGCCTCGACCAGCGCGGTGGCGCCGACGGTGCGGCCGGGCACGGTGGCGCCGGAGGCCCGCCAGGTGCCGGTGGCCTCGTCGCGCTCGACCCGGACGCCCGCGCCGAGGAAGCGGACCACCCCGGCCTCGGAGAGCGCGAGCAGCTGGCGCAGCCGGAAGCCGGGCGGGCCGGAGGCGAGGTAGTTGAAGAAGCCGAAGAACCACTCGTCGACGTCCTCGGCCACCGAGCGGGCGGTGAGCCGGCCGGAGCCGAGCAGCCGGGGCAGCTGGCCGAAGAGCGAGAGCAGGGCGAGGAAGGCGCCGAGGTCGGCGCTGTGGGCGGGGTCGGCGCGGCGGTTTACGTCCTCGGTGATGTAGCGGCGCAGGTGGTGCTGGAGCTCCTCGGCGGTGCCGAGTTCGAGGCCGGCGAGCGGGAAGTCGAGGCGTTCCAGGTCGAGCCGGTCGGCCGGGTCGGGGACGGCCCGTTCGACCAGGGCGTCCAGCTCCGGGGACGCCCACGGGTGGGCGTCGTAGCCGGCCAGGAACTCCGTCCAGGGCAGGGCGGTGCGCTCCGGGTGGGCGAGGAACAGTTCGTGGTAGTGGCCGAACCCGATGTCCTTGGCCATCAACGGCCAGGCGTCGCGCCGCAGTTCGATCGGGCCCGGCCGGTCGAGCAGGGTGTCGACGGCGGCGGCGTCGAAGTACCGGGGGAGCGGCGCGCGCGGGCCCTGGAGGCGGTAGTCGGTCTTGGAGTGGTACGGGACGCCGCGCCGCGAGCCGACGTGCAGGACGGGTTCGCGCCCGGAGGGGCGGTAGCGCAGGCCGCCCGCGCCGTCCGGCTCGAAGCGCCCGCCGCGGCCCTCGGTGAGCAGCGAGACCAGGTCGACGAAGGCGAGCCCGAAGCCGCGCAGCACGGTGTGCTCGCCGGGTGCGATGCGGTCGAGGTCGGCGGTGGCGTCGGCGGTGTAGGCGGGCGGCAGGTGGAAGCGGCCGTGCCGGGCGGCGAAGGCGGCGTCGGCGGCGTACCGGGCGTCGGGGGATGAGTCGAGGTGGCCGAGGGTGAGCACGACGTGGTCGGCGGTGAGCACCCGGTCGGTGAGGTGGACGTGCTGCGGGCCGTCGGCCGGGCCCTCGATGCGGTGCGCGGTGTCCCGGTGGACGGTGACCGTCACGTGCGGCGGCAGGTCGGCGACGGCGCGCCGGAACACCCAGTCCAGGTAGGCGCTCTGGACCCGCCGGGTGGGGAAGCCGGTGGGCGCGAGGGCGCGCAGTTCGGCCCGGACGTCCGGGTCCGGGTTCTCCCGGTAGGGGGCGAAGGCCCGGGGGTCGGCGGCCCATTCGGCGAGCGAGGGGCCGGGGCGGACCGGTCCGTCGATGGTGGAGCGCTCGTCGGTGAACATGGTGACGTCCTCGGCCATCGAGTTCATCCGCAGCAGCGGGGACTGCTCGTGGCGCCAGATCCGGCCGCCGCCGGGCGGGTGCGGGTCGACCAGGTGGATGTGCAGCGGCCGGTCGGCGGGCAGCAGTTCGGGGGCGTTGGCGGCGATCCGCTCCAGCACTCCGGTGCCGCGCGGCCCGGCGCCGACGATGACCAGGGTGGCGCTCACCGGCCGGCCTCCCCGGGGAGCCCGGCGGAGGCCGGGGCGGCGCTGCGCAGCCGCCGGTACGCCGCGCGGGCCTTCTGCAGCGGGGTGGGCGGCAGCCCCTCGCGGGTGGCGCCCTTCGCGTAGTGCCGCTCGACGTAGTACTGCCCGACCGACAGCACCGTGGTGATCACGATGTACCAGATGGTGGCGACCATCAGCATCGGGATGACCTGGTAGGACTGCAGATAGACCAGCTGGACCGAGTAGAGCAGGTCGGAGACGGCCAGCACGCTGATGATGCTGGTCCCCTTGAGCGCGCCGATCAGCATGTTGCCGGCGGTCGGCACGATCGAGCGCATCGCCTGCGGGACGACGATCCGGCGCAGCACCCGCCACCGGCCGATGCCGAGCGCGGCGGCGGCCTCCAACTGGCCGCGGTCGACGGAGAGGATGCCGCCGCGCACCACCTCGGCGGCGTACGCGGCCTCCAGCAGGGTGAGTCCGACGACGGCGGTGAGGGTCGGGCCGAACAGGTTGACGGTGCGGACGGTGAGGAACTCCGGGCCGAACGGGATGCCGAGGCCGAGGGTCGGGTAGAGGGCGCCGATGTTGAAGAAGAGCAGCAGCTGCACCAGCGCCGGGGTGGAGCGGAAGATCCAGATGTAGACCCAGCTGAGCGTGCGCAGCACCGGGTTGGCGGACAGCCGCATGGTGGCGAGGACGGTGCCGAGCAGGAAGCCGAGGCCGAGGGTGACGGCGGTCAGCCAGAGGGTCAGGGTCAGGCCGTTCATGACGGAGGCGGCGGTGAACCAGTCGGCGACCACGTCCCACTGGAACGCCTTGTTGCGGGCCAGCGAGTTGACCACCATCGCGAAGAGCAGCAGGGCGACGGCGGCGGAGACCCACTGGCCGGGGCGGCGCCGGGGGACGATCCGGGCGGTGGCGGCCGCGGCGTCGGGGGCGGTCGCGGAGGGCGGGGCGGCGGCTTCGGCGAGGGAGCGGGCGGGGGCGGGCAGGACGTCCGGTGGGGTGGCCATGGGGAGGCTCCAGGCGGGAGGGCGGAGATGCGCGCGGGCGCACGGGGCGTGGGTACGGCGTGGTCACGTACGGCCGTTGCGGCCGGCCCGCGTCCCTCAACGCGGCCGGCGGTGCACTGCACTCCGTTTTCGATCGTACGCGTGAGCGATCGGCGGGTGTCAAGGGCGGGGCACCCGGCGGTCCGGGCGGTCCGGGAGGCTTCGCGCGGCGACAGGAGATCGCAACACGGCGGCAATGGAGGGCTGTTGACGCCGTGCGCGGTTCGCTGCTCAACTTGAGGCCATGTACGCCGAGCAGCCCCTGGTCACCCGCGACCACATCGACTTCGGTCGGGTGTGGTCCGCGGCGTGTCGCGGCTGACCCGGCAGCGGGCCGTCCGCCCGGCCCCGTCCTCCCTCGCAGGGACCTCCCTCGGTGCCCCGTCCCGGGCCGGGAGAGCCGTCGCACTCTGACGGTTCGTCACCAGCGCGCTGCCGCCACCCTCCCCTCCTCACCGCGTTGCGCTCCGGCATCCCCTCCGTCCGCCCGCGGGCCGTCACGTGCCCGCCCACCGCTCCACCGCCCTCACCGCGCAGGGCTTGCTCCGGTCTGCCCACCCGCAGCCCACCGGACTGCGTACGACCCGAAAGGTTCCGCCACCATGCCCGTCGAATTCCTCGGCATCGCCGCCACCGCCGACGGCACCGAGACCACCGCGCGCACCACCGCCGCGTTCGACCGCGACTACACCCTGCGGCTGGCCCGCGCCCACGAGGACCACGGCTGGGACCGGGTGCTGTTCGCCTACGGCTCCGGCGCCCCCGACCCGGCGCCCGCCGCCGCGTTCCTCGCCGCCCGGCTCGACACCCTGCAGATCCTGCTCGCCCACCGCCCGAACGTCTCGTACCCGACCTTCGCCGCCAAGACCTTCGCCACCCTGGACCGGATCAGCGAGGGCCGGCTCACCGTCCACTTCATCACCGGCGGCAACGACCACGAGCAGCAGCGCGAGGGCGACTTCCTCACCAAGGACGAGCGGTACGCCCGGACCAGGGAGTACATCGGCATCGTCAAGAAGGCCTGGACCAGCCGGGAGCCCTTCGACCACGAGGGCGCGCACTACCGCTTCAACGACTTCGTCTCCGACGTCTTCCCCGTGCAGCAGCCGCGCCCCGGGGTCTCCTTCGGCGGCTCCTCGGCGGCGGCGTACGCGGCCGGCGGCGCCGAGGCGGACGTCTACTGCCTCTGGGGCGAGCCGCTGGCGCGCACGGCCGAGCAGATCGAGCGGGTGAAGGAGGCGGCGCGGGCCGCCGGGCGCGAGGACGTGCCGCGGATCCAGGTGGCGTTCCGGCCGATCATCGCGCCGACCGAGGAGCTGGCCTGGGAGAAGGCGCACCGGACGGTGGACGCGATCCGGGCCCGCCGGGAGGGCGGCGAGCTGATCCGCCGGGGCCGCCCGGCCGGCACCGCTCCCGAGAACGCCGGATCCCGGCGGCTGCTGGAGATCGCCGAGGCGGGTGAGCGGTACGACCGGGCGCTGTGGACGCCGACCGCCGCCGCCACCGGCGGAGCGGGCAACTCCAACGCGCTGGTCGGCACCCCGGAGACGGTCGCCCAGGCGCTGCTCGACTACTACGACCTGGGCGTGGACATCCTCTCCGCGCGCGGCTACCACCTGGTGGACGACGCCATCGACTTCGGCCGGCACGTGATCCCGATCGTCCGCGAGGAGGTCGCCAAGCGCGACGCCGCCGAGGCCGCCAAGGCCGCCAAGGCCGCCGACGCCGCCGAGCGGGCCGAGCGCGACCGCCACCAGCTGATCGCGGTCCAGGCGTGACGGGCGCGAGCGGCGCGCCGGCCCTCGACGTCGAGGTCCGCCGGGTGCGCATCGACGACCCGCTCGCCGAGCCGCTGGTGCGCGAGCTGACCGAGGAGTACGTCCGCCGCTACGGCCCCGAGGGGCGCGAGGAGATGACCCGCTACCCGGCCGACAGCTGGGCCGAGCCGTCCGGCGGCGTGCTGCTGCTCCTGCTGGAGGACGGCGAGCCGGTGGCCGGCGGCGCGTACAAGCGCCTCGACGCGCGGACGGCCGAGGTGAAGCGGATGTGGACGCACTCGGCGCACCGCCGCCGGGGCCTGGCCACCCGGGTGCTGGCCGAGCTGGAACGGGCCGCCGCCGGGGCCGGCTACCACCGGTTCTTCCTCACCACCGGCCCGCGCCAGCCCGAGGCCAGGGGGCTCTACCTGGCCAACGGCTACACCCCGCTGTTCGACGTCGCCGCGGACCCCCTGACCATCGGCCCGCTGCCGTTCGAGAAGCACCTCGGCTGACCCACCCCGAAAGGCACCAGTACCCGTGAGAACCACCACCGTCCGCCGCCGCCTGCTCGCCGCCGCCGCCCTGCTGCCGGTCCTGGCGCTGGCCGCGTGCGGCTCGGACCCGAAGCCCGCGGCCGCGGCCGGCCCCGGCGGGCAGGCCGTCTCCGCCGCCGCCGAGGACGTCGTCTCCGGCGTCGGGAAGTCGGACGCCGCCGCCGCGCTGCTGCCCGCCGACGTCCGCTCCGCCGGCACGGTGAAGTTCGGCTCCTCGATCGGCACCCCGCCCTCCGCCTTCTACTCCGACCAGGCCACCAAGAAGGCGGCCGGCCTGGACATCGACTTCGCCGACGCGGTGGCCAAGGTGCTCGGCCTGACCGTGCAGCGCGAGGAGGCGGCGTTCGAGACCATCCTGCCCGCGCTCGGCAGCGGCAAGTACGACGTCGGCACCGGCAACTTCGGGGTCACCGAGGCCCGGCTGAAGACGATCGACTTCGTCACCTACATCGACGACGGCCAGGGCTTCGCGGTCAAGAAGGACAACACCACGCTCCAGCCGGTCACCGACCTCGTCCAGCTCTGCGGGCTGACCATCGGCACCGGCGCCGGCACCACCTTCGAGACCACGCTGAACGCGAAGAAGAACGTCTGCACCGACGCCGGGAAGAAGCCCTACGAGGTCAAGGCGTTCAGCGACAACGGCGCCACGCTGACCAGCCTCCAGCAGGGCCGGGTGGACATCATCATGTCCACCATCAACGGCCTGCGCTACCAGGCCTCCCAGGAGGCCTCGGGCACCCGGTTCCTCGGGGAGTTCCACCGCCTCGACGTCGGCTTCGCGTTCAAGAAGGGCTCCCCGCTCACCCCCGCCTTCCAGGCCGCCGTCAACCAGCTGATCAAGGACGGGACGTACGAGCGGATCCTCCGGAAGTGGGGGGTGACGGACTCGGCCGTCAAGGAGTCCCTGATCAGCCCGCCCGAGCACAAGTGACCGCCCGAGCAGACGCGACCCCCTGTCCAGGGCCCGTTGGGAGGAGTCCCCCATGAGCACCACCGAGATCGCCAAACCCGGCGGCAGACCCGCGGCCGGCGCCGGCGCGGGACCGGCCGCACCGCTCGACCTGGGCGAGCTGGCCGGGCTGCGCACCGTCCGCGCCCGGCACCCCTGGCGCTGGGCCGCCGGCCTCGCCACCCTCGTCGTACTGGCCCAGTTCGCCCACGGCCTGGCCACCAACCCCGGCTGGGACTGGGCGACCTTCCGGCTGTTCTTCTCCGCCGACACCATCCTGCGCGCGGTCGGCCGGACCGTCGAACTCACCGTCTACGGCACCGTGCTGGGCTTCGTGCTGGGCGCCGCGGTGGCCGCGATGCGGCTCTCCCGCAGCGCGATCCTGCAGTCCGTCGCGTGGGCCTACGTCTGGGTGTTCCGCTCGATCCCGCTGATCGTCCAGCTGGTCTTCTGGTTCAACCTCTCCTACCTCTACAAGCGGTTCGGCTTCGGCATCCCGTTCGGGCCGACCTTCGGGGACTTCGAGACGGTCGGCGTGCTGGGCGCGCTCGGCGCCGCCGTGCTCGGCCTCGGGCTGCACCAGGCCGCGTTCGCCGCCGAGATCATCCGCGGCGGCGTGATCGCCGTCGACCCCGGCCAGCGCGAGGCCGCCGCCGCGCTCGGCGTGCCGCGCTGGCGGCAGGCCTGGCGGATCGTCCTGCCGCAGGCCATGCGCGGCATCCTGCCGGCCGCCGCCAACGAGGTGATCTCGCTGTTCAAGGGCACCTCGGTGGTCTACGTGATGGCCATCGGCGAGCTCTTCTACCAGGTGCAGGTGGTGTACGGCCGCACCGGCCGGGTGGTGCCGATGCTGATGGTCGCCACCGTCTGGTACGTGCTGCTGACCACCTTGCTGTCGATCGGCCAGTACTACGTCGAGCGCTACTTCGCCCGCGGCGCCGACCGCACACCGCCGCCCACCCCGTTCCAGCGGGCCCGGGCACTCGTCCGGGGCCTGCGCGCCCGTACCGCCACCGCCGCCGCCACCGGAGGACGCTCGTGACCACCCTCGCCGAGGAACCCGCCGCCGAGCAGGCCGCCCAGCCGACCGGGGAACGGGAGCGGCCGCCCATGGTCCAGGTGCGCGGCCTGTGGAAGAGCTTCGGCCCCAACGCGGTGCTGCGCGGCGTCGACCTCGACGTGCCGGCCGGCTCGGTGACCGTGGTGCTCGGGCCGTCCGGCTCCGGCAAGTCCACCCTGCTGCGCTCGATCAACCACCTGGAGAAGGTGGACCGCGGCTTCGTCGCGATCGACGGCGAGCTGATCGGCTACCGGCGCTCCGGGGACCGGCTGCACGAGCTCAAGGAGCGCGAGGTCCTGCGGCAGCGGACCGGCATCGGCTTCGTCTTCCAGAACTTCAACCTCTTCCCGCACCTCACCGTGCTGGAGAACCTCGTGGAGGCACCGGTCAGCGCCCTGCGCCGGCCGAAGGCCGAGGCCCGGGCCCGCGCGCTGGAACTGCTCGAACGGGTGGGCCTGGCCGAGAAGGCGGACGCCTACCCGCGCCAGCTCTCCGGCGGCCAGCAGCAGCGGGTGGCGATCGCCCGGGCGCTGGCGCTGGACCCGAAGGTGCTGCTGTTCGACGAGCCGACCTCGGCGCTCGACCCGGAGCTGGTGGGCGAGGTGCTGGACGTCGTCAAGGACCTCGCCCGGACCGGCACCACGATGATCGTGGTCACCCATGAGATCGGCTTCGCCCGCGAGGTCGCCGACACCGTGGTCTTCATGGACGGCGGCGTCGTGGTCGAACAGGGCCCGCCGCGAGCGGTCCTGGACGAGCCGCGGCACGAGCGGACCAAGGCCTTCCTGGCCAAGGTCCTCTGACCCCCGCACCTTCCGAACCACCGAACCCTCTCCCTCTCACCGGCAGGAGCCCCGCCATGTCCCTACCCCGTCGCGCCCTCGTGACCGCCGCCGCCGCGCTCGCCGCCGTCCTCACCCTGGCCGCCTGCGGCAGCTCCTCGGACGCCGCGGCGGACCTCGGCGCCGCGAAGGGGACCACCGCGCCGAACGGCGCCACGGTGAACCTGACGCCCCAGCAGAACCGGGTGACCACGCCCAAGGTGGACGCCCTCGCAGCGCTGGTGCCGGAGGAGATCAGAAAGCGCGGCAAACTGACCGTGGTCGACTCGCTCGGCACCACGCCGCCGCTGGACTTCTACGCCAACGACGACAAGACGATCATCGGCGTGGAGCCGGACATCGCCTCGCTGATCGGCAACGTGCTCGGCCTCGACGTCGAGTTCAACCCGGTCTCCTGGGAGAACATCTTCGTCGGGCTGGACAGCGGCAAGTACGACGTCGGCATCTCCAACATCACCGTCACCGAGGCCCGCAAGGAGAAGTACGACTTCGCCACCTACCGGCTCGACATCCTCGGCTTCGAGGCGAAGAAGGGCAGCGGCTGGAAGATCACCGGCGCCAAGGACATCGCCGGGCGGACCGTCGCCGTCAGCTCCGGCACCAACCAGGAGAAGCTGCTGGTCGCCTGGAACGAGGAGAACGTCCGCAACGGCCTCAAGCCGGCCGACATCAAGTACTTCCAGAGCTCCTCGGACTACTACCTGGCGCTCTCCTCCGGACGGATCGACATCTACGTCGGTCCCAACCCGGTGACCGCCTTCCACGCCGTGCAGACCGGCGAGACCGAGGTGATCGGCACCTACTCGGGCGCCGGAGCCGAGGTGCTCGGCAAGATCGGGGCCACCACCAGGAAGGACAACGGCCTGGTCGGGGCACTGAACGGGGCGATCAACGAGGTGATCAAGAACGGCACGTACGGCCAGGTGCTGAAGCGCTGGGGCCTGGACGCCGAGGCCGTGCAGAGCTCCGAGATCAACCCGGTCGGCCTGCCGAAGACCTGACGCGAGCCCCGGCCCCCGCACCGGGCCCCGGGTAGTTCACCCGAACACCGTTGCCCGCCGCTACCCTGACCCGGTCAGGATGAACGGCGCTCGGTTCCGGCGGACTTGTGGGGGAAGGCATGAAGGCGGGCGATGTCGTGGGCGGCCGCTACCGGCTGGACCGGGAGCTCGGCCAGGGCGGGTTCGGCGTGGTCTGGGCCGCCCACGACGAGACCATCGGGCGGGCGGTCGCGCTCAAGGTGCTCTCCGACGAGAAGGCGGGGGACGAGGAGGCGGTCGGCCGGTTCATCCGCGAGGCCAAGACGGTCGGCGGCCTCTCCCATCCGCATATCGTCACCCTGTACGACTACGGGCGGATGCAGGACGGCGCGCGCTCGACCCACTACCTGGTGATGGAGCTGGTCCGCGGCCGGCCGCTCTCCGCGCTGCTGCGCGACGGGGCCAGGCCGGAGCTGTCCGTCGCCCTGCGCTGGGTGCGGCAGGTCTGCAAGGCGCTGGACTCCGCGCACCGCAGCGGCGTGGTGCACCGGGACATCAAGCCCGAGAACATCATGATCACCGACGCCGGTGAGGCCAAGGTGCTGGACTTCGGCATCGCCCGCCTGCTCACCCAGCAGGGCAGCGGGCTCACCTCCACCGGCGTGGTCATCGGCACCCCGGCCTACCTGGCGCCGGAGTGCTGGTCCGGCGAGCACATCGACGGCCGGGCCGACCTGTACGCGCTCGGCGTGATCCTCTACCAGCTGTGCACCGGCCGACGCCCGTTCAGCGCCACCTCGCCGGTGAGCATGATGTTCAAGCACGTCAACGAGCAGCCGCCGGCCCCCGGCACGCCCGACCCGGCGCTGGACCGGCTGGTCCTCCAACTGCTCGCCAAGCAGCCGGGGGACCGGCCGGCCGACGCCGCCGAGGTCCGCCGCCGGCTGCGCGACCTCAAGGTGGGCACCGACCCGGAGGCGCTGCGCCGCAAGGCCGACGACGCCTGGCGGCGCGGCGCGGCCGGCTCGCCCGAGCGGGCCGTCGAGCAGTTGGTCGCGCTGATCCCGCAGTTCTCCCGGGCCTTCGGGCCGACCGACCCGCGGACCCTGCGGACCTGCCACGACCTGGCGCTCTGGCTGGCCCGCTCGGGCCGGCCGCGGGCGGCCGTCGCCCTGCTGCGCGAGCTGCTGCCGGTGCTGGACGGCCACCCGCGGGCCCGCGAGGACGTGGGGCGCGACCTGGAGCGCTGGGAGCGGGAGAGCGCCGGCGCCGACGCCGGGCAGGACCGCCCGCTAGTGCTCGCCGAGCTGCTCGACGGCCAGGCGCAGGGCGGCTGAACCGCCCTCGGCGATCGGCTCGCCGTGCCCGAACAGCACGGTGTCGGCCTCCAGCGCGGCCAGCCGGCGGAAGGACTCCAGGGCCAGCGCCGGATCGGTGTTGAAGACGCCGGGCATGGTCCGGTGCCCGACGTTGGCCGCGAGGTCGCCGGTGAACAGCACGCCCGCCGCCGGCAGGTGCAGGGCGATCGACCCGTCGGTGTGGCCGGGCACGTGCACCACCACCGCGCCGCCGCCGAAGCCGAGCACCTCGCCGTCCGCCACCTCGCGGTCCACCCGGCACGGCGGGGCGGGCGGCAGCTGCGGGAGGGAGTCCCGCAGCTCCTGCTCGAAGGGGCTCAGCACGAACGGCTTCGGCTCCTGCTCGCCGCGGACCACCGGGGCCTCCAGCCGGTGGGCGGTCACCTCGGCACCCAGCCGCCGGGCGAGTTCGGCGGCCGAGCCGGTGTGGTCCTCGTGGTGGTGGGTGAGCACGATGCCGCGCAGCGCGGCCGGGTCGGCGCCGACGGCGCGGACCGCCTCCTCGATCGCGTCGGCCTGCCCGGCGATGCCGGTGTCGACGAGGGTGAGCGAGCCGTCCTCGTCGCGCCAGAGGTAGGCGGTGCCGAAGTCCAGGGTGATGACGGTCAGTTCGGGGCGTATCCGGGTGATCTCCATGAGCGGATCATGTGCCGCGGAACCGCCGTCCACGCGCCTGTTCGCCCCGGGCGTGACGGACCCGTCAGGGGCCTAGGAGGCCGGCCCCTCCGCCGCTCCCAGCACCGTCCGCAGCCGGGCCGTCCGCGGCGAGTCGGAGCCCTCCAGCGCCAGCAGCGCGGCCAGCACCTCCGCGGTCTGCGGGTCGTGCAGCGCCGTCGCCGCGGCCATCGCCACGAACTGGTCCACCAGCCACTCGCGCAGCTCGTCCACCGGCAGCGCCCGGCCCTCGTCGAGCCAGCTCAGCGAGGCCCCCTCGACCACCGCGATCCAGGAGCGCACCAGCAGCGTCAGCCGCGGCCCGGCCTGCCGCACCCCGAGGTGGCGCAGCGTCCGCCGCAGCGCCGCCCGCCGGACGTCGTCCACGATCGCCGAGGTGCGGGCCGTCTCGACCACCGAACCGCCGCGCAGCAGCGCCGAGTAGCCGGCGTCGTGCTCGGCGACGAAGGAGAAGTAGTGCTCCAGCACGGCGGACAGCTGCTGGGTCGGGGTGCCGGAGGGCGGCACCGTGAAGCGGTCGGTGAGCTCCTCGGCCGCGCTGCGCAGCGCGGCCTCGTACAGCTGCTGCTTGCCGCCCGCGAAGTAGCGGTAGACCAGCGGCCGGGACGCCCCGGCGGCCTCGGCGACGTCGTCGAGGCCGACCTCGTCGGGCGGCCGGTGGGCGAACAGCTCCAGCGCCACCGCGATCAGCTGCTCGCGCCGCTGCTGCACCGGCAGCCGCCGGTACCCGGCGCGCCGTGACCGGGCGGCCGGCTCGGGGGCGGGCGGGACGGGCGCTGAGCTGGCTTCCATGGCGGTCAGCGTAACGGCCCCGGGCCGGATGGGAACCGGGTCTGCACCGATCTTCCGAACGGGCGTTTGCGCCCGTTCGGGGTCCGTTCGGGGCTCGGACGGTGCCGGTCCGGGCGGCCGTCGACGGCCGGGTGCGGCCCCGCCGCCTCTCGTACATCTTCACGGGCCTCGGGCACGTCAGCGCCCCGCCGACCGGTCCTGCCCCCTTCTCTTCGTATGCGCGCGACCCGGGCGGGGGAGGGGCCGGGAGCCACGGCGCCGCCGGCCGCGCCGCCGTGGCGGAGATTGGCCGGTCCATGCCATCGGCGGGGGCTTGCAAACGGCGCCCGCCACGAAATGATGTCCGGATGGTTGAACTGATCAGCTCCGACGGCACCACACCCCGCAGTGTCGCCGATGCCTATGTCCGGGACCTTGCCGAAATCGACCCGCTGACCGCGGTCTACCTGGGCCTCAACCCCGAGGACGACCGCCTGCCCGATCTCTCCCCGGCCGGTGCCGAGGCGATCGCCGAACTCGGCCGCGCCACCCTGGCCCGGCTCGACGGGGCCGAGGCGGCGCTCGACGCCGCCGAGGCCTCCGGCGCCCCCCGGGACGAGGCCGAACGGCGCTGCGCCCGCCTGCTGCGCGAGCGGCTCACCGCCGAACTCGCCGTGCACGACGCGGGCGAGCGGTACCGGGCCGTCCACAACCTGGGCTCCCCGGTGCACAACGTCCGCGATGTCTTCACCCTGATGCCCACCGACACCGAGGAGCAGTGGCGGATCCTCGGCCGCCGCCTGGCCAGGGTGCCCGAGGCGCTCACCGGGTACCGCGCCACCCTCGCCGAGGGCATCGAGCGCGGCCTGCTGTCCGGCCCGCGCCAGGTCGCCACGGTGACCGGCCAGCTCGGCGAGTGGCTGACCGGGGAGACCCCGGGCGGCTGGTTCGGCGGCCTGGTCGAGGGCGCCCCCGAGGCGCTGCGCGAGGAGCTGGCCGGGCACGCGGTGGCCGCCGCCGGGGCGCTCGCCGACCTGCGCGACTGGCTGCGCGACGTCTACGGGCCCGCCGCCGCCGATGCCCCCGACACCGTCGGCCGTGAGCGCTACGGCCGCTGGGTGCGCTACTGGACCGGCGCCGACCTCGACCTCGACGAGTCCTACGCCTGGGCCTGGCAGGAGTTCCACGACCTGCTCGCCCAGATGCGGGTGGAGGCGGAGAAGGTGCGGCCGGGCGCCGAGCCGATGGAGGCGATGAAGTGGCTGGAGAGCGACGGCCCCGCGCGGATCGGCACCGAGGCCGTCCGTGAGTTCCTCCAGGGCCTGATGGACTCCGCGATCGCCGACCTCCAGGGCACCCACTTCGACCTGGCCGAGCCGATCACCCGGGTCGAGTCGCGGATCGCCCCGGCCGGCAGCGCCGCCGCGCCGTACTACACCGCGCCGTCGCTGGACTTCAGCCGCCCCGGCCGCACCTGGCTGCCGGTCCTGGGCCGTGAGCGCTTCCCGGAGTGGGACCTGGTCTCGACCTGGTACCACGAGGGCGTCCCGGGCCACCACCTCCAGCTGGCGCAGTGGAACTACGTCGCCGACCGGCTCTCCACCTACCAGGTCAGCCTCGGCGGGGTGAGTGCCAACCAGGAGGGCTGGGCGCTGTACGCCGAGCGCCTGATGGACGAGCTCGGCTACCTGACCGACCCCGGCCACCGGCTCGGCTACCTCAACGCGCAGATGATGCGGGCGCTGCGGGTGATCGTCGACATCGGCATGCACGCCGGCCTGGACTTCCCGGCGGACTCGCCGTACCGGGCGGGGGAGCGGGTCTCGCCGGAGGCCGCGCGGGAGTTCTTCGGCCTGTACTGCGGGCTGTCCGCCGACTTCCTGGACAGCGAGCTGGTCCGCTACCTGGGCCTGCCCGGGCAGGCGATCGGCTACAAGCTGGGCGAGCGGGCCTGGCTGCGCGGGCGCGCGGCGGCCCGGGCGGCGCACGAGGCGCGCGGCGAGGTGTTCGACCTCAAGGCCTGGCACATGGCGGCGCTGTCGCAGGGCTCGCTGGGCCTGGACGACCTGGTCGCGGAGCTGTCGGCGCTGTAGCGGCCGGGGCCGGCGGCGGCCGGCGAGCACGGCACGAGGCCCCCGGGGACGGTCCCGGGG
>NZ_JBHVER010000103.1:0-27216 GCF_042802195.1 Kitasatospora sp. NPDC057500
CCGCCCGCCCGCGGCGGCCGCCGCGTGCGGGCGGGCGCGGGATGCAGGCGGCCGGGTCCCCAGGAGGCAAGGGGGGTACCCCGCGGGGCCCGGCCAGTGGAAGGCCAGCAGCGCCGAGGAGGACATGGGCGCGGCTGCTCTGCCCGGCGACCCGGTGGTGCTGTGGCGGGGCCGCCGTGCCGGAAATGCTGGATGTGGGCGGGCCCGGAACGCGGGCCTGCCCGGCGGCGGGTGCGGTGCGGCTGGGGACGTGCTCCGCCACCGATGCGTTCTCCGGATCCAGCGGTCCACAGTCACTGACGGCGGGCTGCCCGCAGGCCCATCCCGTCCAGCAGTCCCGCGTACCCGCGCGCGAGGGCAGGCTCCGATGACGCGGGCGCGGCCTGGGGTTCGGCGGAGCCGGCGGGCGCTGCTCATCGGCGACGGCTTGCTGCTGCGTCCACGTGGTCCGTGGCGGGCTGGACTTGGGCGCGGTTCTGGGCGAAGGGCCCGACCCTGACGTGCCTGGCGATCCCGCGGCTCTGACTACCTGACTACCTGCGTGCAACAGACTCGCCCGTTGGCAGAAGGAGGGCGTGCGACGCTGTCGAAGACTCCGGGGTCAAAGCCCGGGACCGGTGTAGCCGGGGTCTGGGTGCTGGCGGGGCGTGTACCACTCGGTGAGCCCCCACGCCCCGAGAGCGAGTGCAGTCAGGGTTGTCAGCACCGCGATCCAGGAGCGCCCCGTCCGTCGCGTGATCAGCGTCCAGGTGAAGAGCGGAACCATCGTGCCACCGAGCAGTATGAGCGGCAGATCGACGAAGAGCACGCTCAGATCGCGGGCATGGCCCTCGAACCCGCCATCAATGCTGAACGCGGCTCGTGGCGCCCACACCAGCAGCCCGGCCATTGCGCCGAGGCCGGCGAGCAGGCACCCGGCCGTGCCCGCGGTCTTCTGATTCATATGGCCAACCGCCCTGAGTCGTTGCAGGGCCCTGGTGGCCATGCACTCCCAGGACAGCAAGCTAGGGGATCGGGGCTGGGGTATGGGTCCGTAGGCGCCCTCCTCCGAGTACTCGATCTTTCTCCGGGACGGGCAGCGGCAGCGCGGCCAGGGCGGCGCGCAACTGGCTCGTTCGGAGTGAGGGCGTCGTACAGGGTCGCCATGCACTGAAAGGCCGGTCAACGCTTTACCCCGGGGCAGCACCCGGGGACGGCCCTGGGAATGACGGAATGAGAGAACTGAGGGTTACTGAACGACCACGAAGCACATTTTCTGGGGCCGCTATCTGCCCGCGCAGGGTCAGCGGCGGTGTGCGCGCTGGCCGTGGCGATGCCCTCGGCGGTGCTTGGCGATCTGGCGCGCGAAGTGCCCGCCATGGCCGCCACGACGGACGCCGCCGTCGAGGCCGGCCGCACCGCCGCGCCCGGACCGGAGGTTCAGAGCCCGACGCTCTGAAGAACGCCGGCTTGGTGGGGCGGAACTCACCGGCCGTGGGCGGAGCTCACCGCGCCGGGCACGATGGAGACAGGGCGTGGGCGAGGAGTGGGCGATGCGTACCGGGGATGTCGTGGTCGGTGAGACCTACATCGCGAGCATTGCACAGCGGCTGCCCGCGCGGATCCGCGACGAGCCGGTCAAGACCGCCGCCCAGTGGCAGGCCAGCATGCAGCTGCACCTCGCCTGCGGCCGGCGCATCACGGTGACCGTGACCGGCTTCGGCGAGGACCCGGACACGGTGGTCGTCAGCCGGGACGTCCCCGTCGGCAGGGTCGCGCTGCGGCTGACCGCCGAACAGGCCGCGGCCCTCGATCTCGCCGAGGGCCAGGAGTACGAGATCACCGGCATCGTGACCGACGCCGACGGCCAGGCCCTCACCTTCCCCGGCACGATCACCCACACCATCCCTACCCGCTGGCTGCGCCCGGCCGGGGAGCAGCTGGAGCTCCACCCGGACACCGAGCACTTCCACCGCGCGCTGGTGTGCCGGGACGCGGACGGCGTGACACCGGAGGAGATCGACCGGGCGGCGGGCAAGGCGCTGGAGCAGCTGCACCACGTCCGGGGCCTGGCGCTTGAGGACCCGAACGTCGGCCACGCGGTGCTCACCTGTGAGGCGGACCACCGGGAGTGGCTGCGGATCGCCGAGCGGATGCGGGCGGCCGAACTCGCCGCCTACGACCCGCGGGCCGATCCGGACGCCGTCGAGCACCCGCCACTGGTCCGGTTCCGGCAGACCTGACGAAGGCCGGATGACGCGTCGCATCGATCTTTGACGAGTCTCGGCGAAGTTTGATGGCGGCGTGGTTGTCTCGGCGAAGTTTGATCGTCCGGTCCGCCCGATGCCCGTGATCGTGGTCTGCACCCCCGAGCTGGCCCAGCAGGTGCTCAGGGACGACCGCACCTTCGACAAGGGCGGCCCCTTCTTCGACCGGATGCGCGACCTCCTCGGTGAGGCCGTCGCCACCTGCCCGCACAGCAAGCACCGGCGCCTGCGGCGACTGGTGCAGCCGGCCTTTCGCGACGAGCAGCTGCGCCGCTACCGGCCGGTGATGCGCGCGGAGGCCGAACGCCTGGCGGACGGCTGGAGCGACGGACAGCGCATCGACGTCATGGCCGCGACAATGACCTACACCACCCGCCTCGCGCTACGCACCCTGTTCTCGGTCTCCCTCACCGAGGAGCGCCTCACCGCCGCGGTGGCCGACATCGAGACCTGGGTCGCCGGCGTGCCCCTGCAGATGCTGCTGCCGCCCGGGGCCGACCGCCTTCCGCTGCCCGCCAACCGGCACTACCGGGATGCCGTCGCGGGCCTGCGCGCCACCATCGCGAGCGCCGTCGAGGAACGGCGGCGTCACCCCCTCGACACGCGGGAGCCGGACCTGCTCTCGAGCATGATCATCGCGCAGGACTCCGAGGACCGGAGCGGGCGCCTGAGCGACACCGAGCTCATCGATCACGCCGCGACGTTCCTGGCCGCGGGCACGGAAACCAGCGCGACCGCCCTGGCCTGGATGTTCCACCTGATCGCACTCCACCCACAGGTACAACGGGACCTGAGGACGGAACTCGCCGGGCGGGAGGACTGTGCGGCGGACCGACCCGGCCACGACGACGGCTCGCTCTGTCATCGGGTCGTCCTCGAGGCCCTGCGACTGCACGCGCCGGCCTGGCTGCTCACCCGCACCGTCACCGAACACGCGATCTTGAACGGTATCCCGCTGGAGGAGGGCGCCACCGTCGCGTACAGCGCCTACCCCCTGCACCGCAACGCCGCGTACTTCCCCGACCCGCATGCCTTCCGCCCGGACCGGTGGACCGACAGGACGCCCCAACCGGGCACCTTCCTCACCTTCGGCGGTGGCCCGCGCTCCTGCGTGGGCCACCGGTTCGCCATGCTCGAACTCACCGCCGCGCTGCGCGCCGTCGTCGCGGCCTGGGAACTCCAGCCCCTCGGCGCCAGGCCGCCGCGGCCCCGCCTGGGAGCCACCCTCGCGCCCGACGGCCTACGGCTGCGCGTGCGCGCATGCACGTGAACGAACGGCGAAGCCGCCGGGCGGCCGGGTGAGGCCACGGCTACGACATTCGAACACCTGGAGGGGCAGGGTGCCGCACGGGATCTCGAAGATGCGGTAGACGCTGCCTGCATCGAACGCGCCGGGGTGGCGCAGCCGGCCTGGAGGCAGTGGGGTCGGCGGCGAGGGGTTGGGCTTCGGGGATGCGGCAAGGGTGGAGGCGTCGTGTTTCGTCACGGTCGCCGGGTGGTCCAGCAGGGTGCCGGGACGCAGCTGGGGTCCGGGGTGATGGTGGTCCTCGACGACGGGGCGGGTGGCGCACGGGGTGCGAGCGGAGACTGGCGCCGCGCTCGACCACGGCGTTGTTCCAGCCGGCGTCCACCCACGCCCTGGTTACGGTGGGCCACTGGGCGGCGAAGGTGCAACCGTGGAGGGTGGTGTGGGGCGGGAAGTCCACCGGTACCCCTCGGACCTGAAGCACGACCAGTGGCAGCTCATCGAACCAATGCTGGTGCGCTGGTGAAAGCCGGAACAGCTGGGGGATTCCCCTGTCGAACACCCTCTGAGGTGTAAACTGGCCATGTCCTCAGAGGTCCACATGAGTGCCCTTTTCCATTCTGAAACTCCCACTCGACCGGGCTGTATGGGGCCCGCATGATCGACGCGGGACTGGAGACGGCGCGTGTGCGGTGGATGGTCGGCTGCCCGCGGCGCCGACTGCTGTCATCGATGACGTCATCATGGATGAGCGCGAAGGCGGGACGCCGTGGCGGCTCCCGAGGAATGCGTTCGCTCCGGTCCTGGCGGATGAGCTTGTCCACTGCAGCGAGGTGATGTACGGCCTACCGGCACCACTGGACATCACCCACCGTATGCGGGAAAGGACATCGGCCATGCCTCCCGCCGACGTCACCATGCTGCCCAAGGAATTCCTCCGGGACAGCACCCCCGACATCCATCCCGGTGCCGTACAGGCAGACGACGCCTTCGTGGCCTTCGCGCACCGCACGGGCATCGCCCGGTGCGAGCAAGACGTGAAGAAGCTGCGCTCCTTCGCCTTCGGTGTGTTCACCGGCTGGTGCTATCCCACCCTGCCGCAAGCCCGGCTCGACCTCCTCACCCAGTGGCACTACTGGCTGACCATCACCGACGATGTCGCCGACGCCACTGACCGAGGCGGACCCGGTGAAGCCATCCGTCTGTGCAACTCGATCCAACGCGCCATCAAGACTGCCGCCCCTGTCACCGGCGGCGGCCCGGCCGCCGTCTCCGTTCACGACCTCTGGCACCGCACCGCACCAGCCCAGAGTCCGCAATGGTGCCAGCGGGCACGCGTCGACCTCGCGCTCTACCTCCGCCAGTACGTCGAACAACGCCACAACCGAGAGCTGCACCTCCGTCTCGCCCCCGACGAATACCAACGGCTGCGCAGGGACAGCGTCGGCCTGGACTTCAACACAGACGTCCTCGAAGCCGTTCATGCCATCCAGGTGCCCGAACCGCTCTTCGCCACCTGGCAGCTGAGAGAACTGCGCAACTGCTTCGTCGACGCCAACAGCTGGTTCAACGACTACTACAGCTTCGATCGCGAAGTCCGCTCAGGTGAGCAGCACAATCTCGCCCTCGTCCTCGCCGGCCACGAGGGCATCGATCACGACACAGCCCTCGCGCGCGTGCTGGACATGATCCAGGAACGGCTCCAGCAATTCCTCACTCTGGAACGACTACTGCTCGAAACCCTGCGCGCACTGGGCTACGGCGCCGGCACCATCACCGAGGTCGGCCGCTACACCCGAGCACTGCGCGACTACACCTACGGGCATGTCGCCTGGTCGTCGACGTCGAGCCGCTACAACGAGCACCAACTGCGCGCGACAACGTGGGCCTGAGCAGAATCAACCGGCGTCGTCACGGCGCCGACGCGGTGCTCGTGCATCGTGGCACCGCGCCGGCTTCCCCGGAACCGGTGACGACCTCATCGAGGGCGGCGGGTATCCCGTCACCTGGTTCCGGACCGGGAATGCGGGTAGGAGAAAGACGGTTTCCGAGCCTCCTGGCAGCATGGTCCGCAGGGCCGCGGGCCGCGGGCCGCCCACTGGAACAGCCATCGCCATGTCCTCCGACCGATCACCGAACATCGCAGAGCCCCCTCCGGCCGCGTCGACGCCGCGGGCACAGGCCCCGCGGTCCGATTCCGAGCCGGTGCGACACCGTGTCGACGCGGTTCTCCGCGCGTTCGTCGACGGCAAGTACGCCGCGGCCCGACGGACGGGTCTGCCCGAGGACGTACCCAGGGCCCTCGCCGGGTTCCTTGCGGCGGGCGGCAAGCGGATCCGCCCGCGGCTGTGCGTCCTGGGCTGGCAGGCCGCCGGCGGGGAAGGCGAGCGGGGTCTGGCGCAGGCGGTCCAGGTCGGCGCGGCCCTGGAGTTGTTCCATGCCTTCTGCCTCGTCCACGACGACGTCATGGACGACTCCGACACCCGCCGCGGCCGGCCCACCGTGCATCGTGCCCTGGCCGCCCGCTTCCGCGAAGGCCGGTCCCGGGAGCTGGCCGACGCGGTCGGCACCAGCACCGCGATCCTCGCCGGGGACCTCGCACTGCTGTGGTCCGACGAGCTCCTTCATGATCCCGACCACGGTCTGCGGGCGGCCGAGTCCGCGCGCCTGCGACCGCTGGTGAGCCTGATGCGGGAAGAGGTGATGTACGGCCAGTGCCTCGATCTCCTGTCCACCGGACGCCCTACCGCGGACGCGACACCGGCCCTGGCGGTCATCCGCTACAAGACCGCCAAGTACACCTGCGAGCGGCCCCTGCAGATCGGCGCCGCGCTCGCCGGGGCCGCTGAACCCCTCATGCGGCAGCTGAGCGCCTTCGCCCTGCCGCTGGGAGAGGCGTTCCAGCTGCGCGACGATCTGCTCGGCGCTTTCGGCGATCCTCAGGAGACCGGCAAGTCCGCTCTGGACGACCTGCGCGGGGGAAAGCACACCGTGCTCGTCAGCATTGCCCTGGCAGCCGCCACCTCCGCCCAGGGACGCCGGCTGCGGGCACTGTACGGCGACCCCCGCCTGGACGCGGCGGGCGCCGAAACCGTGCGTGCCCTCCTACGGGAGACCTGCGCGGACCAAGCCGTAGAGCGCCTGATCACCGACCGCTTCCAGCAGGCCGTGACCGCTCTGGACGTGCTCGCCGTTCCGGCGGCGGTGCGCCGACAACTGCGGTCCCTGGCCGACAAGGTGGTGTGGAGGAGCTCGTGACGCAGGCCCGCGCGCGATGCGCTTTCCGTCGCCTCCCCCGGGACGGGACCGTCGCGACTCACAGCTGTCTCCAGCACCACGCGGTCGCGGGAAGGGTGATCGGCGAAGTGTCGATGCCGTCCGGCCGACTGGTGACGGCCAGGGTCCCCCGCCGGCCGTCCGTGCGGTACCGGGCGGTGCGGTCGCTCCACAGGAGGTTGCCGCGCGCGATGTGTCCGAGGTCGCGTGCGTAGCGGCTGGCGGCCGGGTCCCCGGAGGCGATGACGCGGTCGCGAAGCCGGGTGTAGAGCACCACGGTGCGGTTGCGCAGGGTGATGGCTTCCCCGGCGGCGTGCTGGACGTCCGTGTCCCGGTCGCGCATCAGTCACACAGCGCCCGCTCGTAGCGGTCCTCGACGGGTGCTTCGGGAGCGTCGAGCACGGCCATGAGCGCGCCGATGACCGGTGCCAGGCCGGCGCAGGTCCTCAGCCGGGGATCGTCGACGTGGGCGTCGTCGAAGGCGAAGCTGAGGTAGTTCAACTCGGTCGCGAGTTCGAGCACGGACTGCGATCGCGCGTTGGGAAGGCACAGGGCGAGGAAGGCTCCGGCGTCGATGCGTGTCACCTCCGCGCCGGGCGGCACAGGCCCGAGGCCTGCATCCATTCGACGGCGCGCGCGTCGACGGCGGCGGCGCCCGGTGCGGGCTCCGGGTGCGGCGGCGGGCAGAAGAAGGGCGTCTCACCGAGGCCGGCGAACAGGGCCCGGTCGCGGGTCCCGGCTGTGGTGCGAGTCACGTGTCATGCCTCCCGTGGGAACGCGGGCCGGGTCCGTTCTTCCGGCCGCGGGACGGAACTCGGGGCCTACTCCTCGAAGTGGACGAAGTGCACCCGGTCGGCTTGGCCGGCCCCCTGCTTCGCCCCGCTCGGCCGAGCAGCCGCGACGCGACTGATGAACGCCTCGCAGCCGGCGAAGCGCAGGGCGGCGGCGACGGCCGGCGCGTTGCCGGGGGCGAGGGCGATGACGGCACCGCCGCCGCCCGCTCCGGTGAGCTTGGCCCCGAGGGCGCCGGCGGTACGAGCGGTGGTGACGGCGAGTTCGAGGGCGGGGGTGGACACGCCGATTGCCGAGAGCAGCGCGTGCGCCTCGTCCATGAGCCGGCCGAGGGCGCAGAGGTCGCCCATGTGCAGCGCTTGGCGTCCCGCCCGGGTGAGGGCTCCCAGACGGGTGAACTCCCGGGTGAAGCCGTCGGGCCGGGACCGCGCCCGACAGCGGACCCGCTGGATCTGCTCGGCGGTGGAGCGCTGGTGCCGCGTGAGCGCCACCACCAGATCGAAGGCGGTTCCGATCGGGAGCAGGGTCGCGTGGGGGCCGGGCGCGCGGTGGAACCAGATGGTTGCACCGAGGGCGACGGCCGCGACGTCGAGGCCGGAGGAGGTGCCGTGGAAGGCGGACTCGATCGCCGTGGCCGGTGCCAGGAGTTCCACGGGGCCGAGTTCGGTGCCGGAGAGGTCTGCCAGGGTGCGGGCCAGGGCGACGCTGAGGGCCGCGGAGCTGCCGAGGCCGCAGCCGGCGGGGATCCGGGACTCGATGCTGGTGGTGATCCGGTCGGGGGCGAGGGAGAAGAACCGCGCCGCGGTGTCGACGGCGGCCCTGAGGAGCGGGTCGACGGCCTGGCCGACGGGCCGGTTCCCGCCCAGGGCGGCGGTGAGGGTGAGCGTGCGGTCGATCGGCGTGGCGATGGCCGGCTGCCGGTAGGCGACGGAGTGCTCGCCGAAGAGGATGACCTTGCCCGGTGCGCTACGGGTGCTGACGGAGGGAATCACGGGGCCGCCGAGTGCGTGGCGCGGGCGGGGTGCGAAGGGCGGTCGGCGCGGCGGTGGAGTGCCATGTGGCCGTGTTGGATGCCTTCGTCGGACAGGGCCCGAAGGGCCGCGAGGTTCTGGGCCAGGCCCACCGCCGCCATGACAGCGGCCAGTTCGCGGGCGCTTGTGACACCGAGCAGGCGCAGGGACAGGTCGGCCCGGGGGTTGCCGGTGATGCGGGCGCCGACCGTGCCGACGGCGAGGGGGATCTCGATGCGTCCCTCCAGGTGCCCGTCGGTGCAGCGCCAGGTGGTGAGCGGCTGGTAGCTGCCGGTGCGGGCGGCGTGGGCGTGGGCTCCGGCCTCGATGGCTCTCCAGTCCTGGCCGGTCGCCAGGGCCACGGCGTCGATGCCGTTCATGATGCCCTTGTTGTGGGTGGCCGCCCGGTGGGGGCTGTAGGTGGCGAGGGCGCAGGCCTGGACGATGCGGCGGGCCACGTCGTCGCCGGTGCGCTCGCGGGTGCACAGCAGTGCTGGGGGGATCGTGGAGCGGGCCCGGGCGAGGCGCCGGTCGGCGAGGTTGGAGACGATGCGGATGTTCGCGCAGCCGCCGGTCACACCGACGATGTGCGGGGCCATCGCTTCCACGAGGGTGTTGACGGCGTTGGCGCCCATGGCGTCGCCGACGTCGACCACGAGGTGGACGAGCAGCGTGCGGTCGGGCATTGCGGCGGCGGTGATCTCGCGGGCGCCGCATCCGCGGGCCGTCATGCGCGGCTGGAGTGCGCGAGCCGTCTCGACCAGCCGCGGCGCGGCCTGGTGGACGCGGATCGCGGCCGCTTCGGCGTCGGCCACGTCGATCACGTGGATCTGCCCGGTCATGAGGGAGGGGTCGGCCTCGGCCCGGATGCCGCCGCTGTCGCGGATGAGGCGCGCGGCGTAGGAGGCCGCAGCCACGATCGAGGGCTCTTCCGTCACCATCGGGACGAGGTGGTCACGCCCGTTGACGAGGAAGTTCACGGCCACGCCGTACGGTAAGGCGAATATCCCGACGGCGTTTTCGATCATGAGGTCGGCCCTGGCGGGATCCAGCGGTGCCTCACTCGCGAGTGCGGCGCGGTCGGAGGTTGAAAGCCCAATGGTTTCCGCGAGGACGTTCTGACGCTCCTGGAGGGACAGCCGGTAGAACCCCGGCAGACGGGAGCTCATGGTTCTTCCTTGCCCGGAGCGCTACAGCCAGTTCGCTCGAAGCCGCAGGTGACTGCAGACCGTCCGTCAACAATGGAGTGCGATGGCCCGAGGGGCGGGTAGCTCTGCAATGAGGACGAGAGCTTTTCTATATTATCGCCGAATTGTCCCTTCGGCTGCCGTGGACGGGTTTTCCGGACGGCCGGGCGGCCGTCCCTTCCCGGCCCTCCCGCAGGGCGGCGCCGGGCGTCTGGACGCATCATCGACCTATGGCGGGATTCGTGTGCCGGGTTCCTTCGGCCGCCGGGCGGGGCCGGCCCGCGGTCTGGGCCGTCGCCCAGGCGAATGTCGCACTGGTGAAGTACTGGGGAAAGGCGCCCGGGCCCGGGCACCAGCCGGCCACCACCAGCGTGTCGCTGACCCTCGACGGCCTCACCTCCGCGGCCCGGGTCGAGGAACGGCGGGCGAACCGCCCGGACCGTGTCGCCTGGGCGCCTCCTGGGCCCGTCGCGGACCTGGCGCGGTTCGTGGGACACGCCCGAACGCAGCTGGGCATCGCACGCCCGCTCGACGTCCTGGTCACGTCGAACTTCCCGGTCGCCGCCGGCCTGGCGTCCTCGGCCTCGGCCTACGCCGCGCTGACCACCGCGCTGGCGGCGCTCGCGGTCGACCCCCCGTCCGTCGACCGGCTCGCGGCGCTCGCCCGGCACGGCTCGGGCTCCGCGTGCCGCTCGATGTTCGGTGGATTCGTCCAGTGGCGGCCCGGGGACGACGCCCGGGCCGTCACCCAGCTCGCCGCCCCGGAGCACTGGCCCCTGGCCGTCCTCGTCGCAGTCAGCGGCAGCGGCCCCAAGCGGGTCCCCTCCCGCGACGGTATGCGCCGCACCCAGGAGACCTCGCCCTTCTTCGACGCCTGGCTCGCGACGAACGCGGCGGACCTCGCCGCCGTACGGGAAGCAGTGGGCTCGCGAGACCTCCGGGCGCTGGGCACGGCGGCCGAGCGCAATGCCCTGCGCATGCACGCGACCGCGCTGGGTGCCGACCCGCCCCTGCTGTACTGGGAGGCGGCGACCATCGCCGTGGTGCGCGAGGTGTGGCGCCTGAGGGAGGACGGCGTGCCGGCGTACTTCACCATCGACGCCGGGCCGCAGGTGAAGGTGCTGTGCAACCCCGGGGACTCCCAGCGCGTCGGGCAGGCCCTGGCCGGTGTACCGGGGGTCTCGCACGTCCTGCGGTCACGGCCGGGCGGTGCACCACGAGTTCTCCGGGAGCCCCCGGAGTGGGCCTTCGCGTCCTGTCCCCCGCCGGCCGTCGGCCGCGGGAGGGCCTGAGCATGCCGGAGGTGGCGGTGTTCGCGCCGGGAAGCCTGTTCGTGATCGGGGAGTACGCCGTGCTCCACGGCGGGCGGGCCCTGGTCGTCGCCGTCGATTCGGGCATCGAGTGCCGTTGTGCGGCCGGGGAGGACGGATGGTGGCTCAGCGCGCCCGACCTCGGCGTTGACGCCCCTCTGGAGGGCGTGCCTCCCGATTCGGGCGCCCGCCTGCTCGTCGACGCCGTCCGCGCCGGCCGGCGTGCGTTCGCCGGGGCGGAACCGCTGCGGCTGACGGTCCGGGGACGCGGCTGGCGGGCGGGGCACAAGACCGGGCTCGGCGGCAGCGCGGCGAGCACCGTCGCCGTCCTCGGCGCCCTTGCCGCCGCCGCGGGCCACGACGTGTCCTCCCCGTCCCTGCGCCGGGCCCTGCTGCCGGCGGCCGCCGGCCTCCACCGCGCGCACCAGCACGGCCGCGGCAGCGGCGCCGACGTGGCGGCCAGCGTCCACGGCGGATGGGTCGACTACCGTGTGCTGCGCGGCACCCCGCACGCCGAGCCCGCCTCCGCTCCGCCCGGCCTGCGTCTCGCAGTGGCCTGGAGCGGACTCGCCTGCGACACCGCGACCAGCATCGACACGTTCCAGCGTATGGGCGGCGGCACCGGCGCCGGCCGCTTCGTCTCCCGCCTGGACGACGCCCTCGACCGCTTCTGGGCCGCCTGGCGCGCCGCGGACTGGACCGCGCTCCAGCACGCGATCCGCGCCTACGGCCGCCTGCTGGAGGACCTGGCCCACCGCATCGCCCCACCGGACGCCGCCGAGCGCATGGCCATGCTGACCCGCGCCGCAGCCGCCTGCGGAGCGGCCGCGAAGAGCTCCGGTGCCGTGGGCGGCGACTGCGTCATCGCCGTGGGCCCACAGGACGGGCCGCTGGACGAGGCCCGCGCGGCGTGGCGGCGCCTCGGCGCCGAGGTGGCCGAGGTCAGCCCCGACCACGACGGACTACGCCTCCTCCCGGCAGACCGACAAGAGGACTGAACGGCTACCGCCGGAACCGGCCTCGGCGCAGCGAACCCGGTGGCCGGCGCGCGAGGCGGCCTGCCACGACTCCGCTCGCCGGGTGAACAGCACGGTGCGCAGGAAGCCTTCACCGGTGCGCACGGTCGAACGGACGAAGCCCGAGCACCGTCCGCGGGGACGGCGGACGATCCGGCCGTGGGTACGCCTCCTGCGGGCCGCGCCGGTTGGCAGGCCGGCATCCCCGGCTCTGCCGGACCTTCCTGTCCCGAAGATGCTTGCCCTCCCGGACGCAGAGACCGGCACGTCCTCGGGCGGTGGCTCGTCCCGGACCGGGGCCCACGCCGGCAGCGGGAGACTGATCGCGTCAGAGAAGCCCGGCGCTGGGCCGGCGCTCTCATCCGCGCGCTCCAGGACAGCCGTCAAGAGTCAGCGGGCGCGGGCGTACGGTCGTCGATCGGCGGGCGGCCGATCCTGCGAAGCCGCTGCTGCCTTACCGGCAGCAGCGGCTCGATCCGACCCCGCAGGGTCGTCCGACACCAACCGCGGCGCTGCCCTCCCCACGCCTGCTCAACGTCCAGGTGAACGAACAGGCATGGGTGCCGCCCAGTTCCGTCTGCTCCTCTTACGGGGCCACCCCGGTGAGCGCGGCGACCGGTAGAGGGCAGTAGCGCGTCACACGCCGTTCACCGGCCGAACAGCAACGTGCGCAGAAACTCGTTGTCGGGCTGGACGGGATCGGATCCGGCGCCGTATCGCGGGATTTCGCAGGCCCAGCGGTTGTGGGCGCCGAGCCAGTTGCGGTTCGCATCGATCCACCTGTCGAGAAGGTTCCGTCGGCCGGCGGCGAGGTGCAGGTGGTCGGCCAGATCGCGCACCCGCGCCGCGGCCGCGGGAAAGCCGGCGGCGAGCCGCGAGGCGAGGCCGTTGACCTGCTGGAGCGCCACTCGGGGCGACGACCCGGCCGTGCGGGCGAGGAGGAGGATGGCGTTCATGCTCTCTCCGCGGTCCTGCTCCTTTTCCAGGGAGTAGATGTCGTTGGACAGGACGATCAGGTCGGTACACAGATCACCCAGGGCCTGCAATGCGCTCTGATGCCACAGAAACGACGGGATCTCATAGCCCGACACCCGTTCGATCATGTCCTGGCAGGGGCGGTAGCCGACGACGTGGCGCCGCAGTGCCAGGTAGTCGTCCAGTGTCCGGGGCGGCTGGAGCGCACGGTCGACGTCTTCGCACACGTTTCCCCAGAGGTACCGGATCCAGTGGTGGGCGGCACGCTCTTGCCACGGGGCGGCCATCCCGTGGGTGGTTTGTGCCCACATGCCGGCGAAGTGGGTGGCGAGCGGACTGAGCGAGCTTCGCGCGGCGACGGTGCCGGGGGTGAGCGTGCCGACCAGTTCGTCGACGACCATGGTGGCGCTCTTCGGGTCGTCGCGCAGCGGGCCGTCGAAGATCTCGTCCACGATGAAGAACACGCACATCATGTCGACAGCGAGGTCCAGGTCCGAGCCGTGCGCGTCAGGGTAGGCGTAGGCGATCAGCTTCGCGGAGTCCGCGCCGTTGAATCGCCGCCACGTCCGGGCGTTCCGGTCCAATCCGAGATCGTGGCCCCACGCTCGTGCTCGCGCCCGGGCTTCGTCCAGGCCGTCGTTGACGCGGACGGGGAAGTCGAAGGGTGGAGTCAGTGGCATCATGCACCTCATTGGCGCAGGCGCGAAATGCGCGGCACTGGACCGCTGCGGCAGCAACGGCGAGGACACACGACTCGGCGACCGGCGTCCCGGCCGCAGCTTCCATTCTCAAGAGTGCCCGAATTTCCGCCCGGCGGCCGTCCGCCCGTTCTGCGGCCCGTACCCGATCATGTTCGGCCCGCGCGCCGTCCCTGGCACCGGGCCGGGGCACGAGCTGCACCACCCCGGTCAGCATCGGCCGCTCCACGGCACGAACGGCAGGGAAGAGGCGGATTCCGCGGTCTGTGCCGGGCCCCGGCAACCGGAGCCGTTCTCTGTGCGACGATCGAATCGGGGCGTCGTCAATCGGAGCTGATCGAACACCGGCGGGTACCAGGCGGGCCGAGGGCGTGCCGACGTGCTCCAGGAGGAGGCAGCTGTGCCGCAGGACGTCGAGTTCGGGCTTCCCTGGCCGCTGCGGAGCAGTCCGCACCTGCCGCGGGCCCGGGAACATTCCCTGGCCTGGCTGGAGGAGTTCGGCCTGCTGGGCGAGCAGACCTTCACTCCCGCCGAATTCACCGATTGGCGGCTGGCCGAACTCGCCGCCTACTTCTTCCCCGAAGCGACGGGTGAGGGGCTGGAACTGGCCGGTGATCTGATGGGCTGGTACTTCGCCCCGTTCGACGACCGTTTCGACGGCGCACTGGGGCGGAACCCGCTACAGGCGGCCGCCGTCTGCGCGGAGCTCGCCGCGGTCATGGCGCCGGGCGATGTGCCGGAAGCGGGCACACCGCTGTCGACGACCCGCGCGCTGGCCGACATCTGGCAGCGCAGCTGCCGTGGAATGAGCGGGGCGTGGCGGGCGCGCGCCGCGAACGACTGGCTCGCCTACCTGGCCGCACACCTCGCGGAGACGGTGGACCGCCGCCAGGGCCGGGTGATGGACGCGGACGAGTGCGTCAGCAGGAGGCGGCTCGCCACGTCGTCCTACGTCGTGATCGACCTGATCGAGCGGGTGAGCGGATTCGAGGTCCCGGCCCTGGCATGGCACACCCCGGTACTCGCCGAACTGCGGAGTCTCACCGCGGAGGTCATCGGGATGTCCAACGACCTGTGCTCGGCGGAGAAGGAGGAAGCCGCGGGGGACGTGGGGAACAACCTGCTCCTCATCCTGGAGCGGGAACGCGGAATCGGCAGGACACAGGCGGCCGCGGAGGTGGTCGGCGCGATCGGGCGCCGCGTCACGCGGTTCGCCGCGGTGGAGGACCGGGTGGCCGATCTCGGCTGCTGGCTGTCCGAGGACGACGCCGTCGGCGTGCGGCGTCTGGTGACGGGGCTGCACGACCTGATGCGCGGCGACTATGCGTGGGAGCGGATGTCCGGCCGCTACCGGACCCCGCCCGCCCGCTGAGTAGGCCCGGTGGGCCCCGGGCGCCCCGGTTGTCAGGACCGTTCGACCAGGCGCATCCGCAGGCCTGCGGGGCGCAGCGTGGTGGACAGCTTGCACCGGAGGGGCCGGTCCGTGAGGGGGGCCAGCCGCCATCGGGTGGTGATTCCCGCGAGCGTCAGGACGGCCTCGGTGCGCGCGAAGTGCTCGCCGATGCACCTGCGGGCCCCGGCGCCGAAGGGGAGGTAGGCGTTGCGCGGGAGGTGGGGGTTCCGCCAGCGGTCGGGGCGGAAGGCGTCGGGGGCCTCGAAGAGGTCGGGCCGTCGGTGGATGAGGTACGGGCTGTAGGCGATCATGGTGCCGGCCGGCAGTCGTGCCGCGCCGATCTCGCTGTCGGCGGTCAGGGTCCGGGTGAACAGCCAGCCGGGCGGATACAGGCGCAGGGTCTCGGCGATCACCCGTCCCGCGAGTTCGAGTGAGGGCAGGCGCTCCAGGGTGAGCGGGCCCTCGGCCCTCACGCGGTCCACCTCCTCGTGCAGGCGCCGCTCGACCTCGGGAGCGTGGGCGAGGAGCGCCAGGGCGAAGGAGATCGTGCTGGAGACGGGGTCGGCGCCGGTGACGAAGAACGTGACCACTTGGTCGGCGAGCTCCTCGTCGCTCAGGACCTGGCCGTCCAGCGGGGAGGTCCCGGGATCGTGGGCGGCCATCAGGGAGCCGAGCAGGTCGTCGTGGCCGTTCCCGTCGTGCCGCCGTGCCGCGATGATCGCCTCCACCGAGGCGCGCAGATGTTCGCGTGCCCGCCAGTAGCGCCTGGCGGACGGGGTGGGCACCCGCGCCAGCGGCACCGGGGTGATCACCTGTCGGATGAGGCCGGTCATGATGTCGTCGAGGTCCCGCAGCATCTCCCGGGTGAGGGATGCGGGCAGCGAGGCGGAGAACATGGTGGCGAGGGCGATCCGGGCGGTCAGTGTGGTCAGCTCGGCGGGCACGTCGATGATCCGGCCGTCCCGCCAGGAGTCCACGATCTCGTCGGTCAGGTCCGCCATGACGGCCGCGTAGGCCGGGAACCGCTCCCCGTCGAAGGCCGGCCTGCACAGCCTGCGCTGGCGCCGGTGCAGGCTGTAGGGGCAGGTGCCGAGCCCGTTGCCCAGGACGTCGCGCAGTCGCTCGAACAGCGGCCCGCCCTTGTCGAAGACCTCGTCGTGCACGAGTACGTACCGGAGCAGGTCGGGGTCGCACACCATCACCACTGACTGGGGCCCCAGGCGCAGCCTCACCAGTTCCCCCTGGGCGGGTAGCGACGCGACGAAGCTCAGGGGGTCGCGCATCAGAGCGGGCGCGTGCCCCAGCAGGGGGACACACCCGGAGGCCAGTGGAACATGCGCCACACCGTCCATACCTGTCTCTTCCCCGCCTCCCGGGCCCGCAGTCCCGTGGATTCGCGAGCGGTCACGGCCCGGGAGACCCGCTGTGTGCCCGGTCGCCGGCGACCGCGTCGGGCTGGGCCTCGACCAGGCTGCCCGCGCCGATCGCGAAGTACATGCCGTGCCACCACTGCTCCATCACCAGCGCGGCCATCGGCTCGCTGAAGCGGCGCTCGAAGTCGGCCTCGTGCCCGGCGCGCATGAAGCGGGCGAAGTGCCGGCAGTAGGCGCGGTCCATGTGGGACAGGAAGGCCGTGGGGGAGATCCTCCCCTCCCTCAGCAGCCACGGGACGACGAACTCGTACTCGACGATGCTCAGGGGCAGGACGCCGTGCTCGACGGCGTCGCAGATCACGGTGTGCAGCTCTACGGTCCCGGTGTGCCGGGTACCGTCGATCTCGACGTCGAACGGCAGGTCCCGTCTCGGGACGTCGACGCGCGAAGTGCCGACCGGGACGGTGGGGGTCAGGTCCTCGGTGTAGCAGTCCGCGAGCCGGCCGGAGGCGTACAGGTCGCGCTGCTGCGCGACGTGGGACAGTTCCGCCGCGAGGGAGTAGTAGCGCCAGGCGTCGTGCCGGTGGTTGGTGAGCACCCACACGGGTACGGCCAGGACCGCGGTGCACGCCGCATAGCGTTCTGGACGGATGCCGGCGGTCCGTGTCCAGTGTGTGTTGACCATCCACACGGTCCGCTCGTAGGCGCTCAGCAGGTCGGCCATGGCGACCGACCCGCGGGTCAGCGCGAGTACCGACTGGCCGCACTCCTGGAAGCGGAGGTCGGGGCCGATGTCGACCCAATCGGCGACCATGCCGGTCAGCATCATGTCGTCCCGGCCGGCGTGGTTCGGCAGGAACGACAGGTGGTAGGTGAAGTAGCCGCTGTCCGACGCCTTCATGTCGCGCCAGGTGTCGCGGTCCCGGTAGACCCACGTGGCCAGGCCGGTCGATCGCGTCTCGTGGGCGTCGGCCTCGTCGTGCCGTTTGACGTCGAAGAAGGCGAGGTCGGCCGCCACGTGCGCCCGCCGGGCCACCAAGTCCGCAGGGAGGTCCGGCATGTCCCACAGCGAGAGGATCTCGTGCTTCAGGTCGGTGCCGCCCGCCCGCGTGTACGCGGTGTCGATGTTGTACTCGAGGTAGAAGCCGTAGATCAGGATGGCGACGTAGTCCTGGCGCCAGTCGTCGTAGACGGCCGGCATCATGCCGCCGCCCCAGGCGCCCGAGGCGAAGTTCGGATACGCCCCCACGCCCCGGAAGCCGAAGTCCTCCATGAACGCGGCCCAGTCCGGGGAACTGCACGTCGGAAGGAGCGACTTGGTGGACCGGCCCGCGTTCTCCCCCCGCCGGGCCCGGGCGAGCAGCGCCCCGACCGGATCCGCACCGGCGGTGAGCGGGACCAGCCCGACCTGGCCCGACGCGGCGAAGCCGGAACCCCTGCACCGGACCTCACGGATCTCCGCGAGCAGGTCGCGCCCGTGCTCCACCATCTCGGCGCACTCCGTCATCCAGGGAGCGAACCGTCGGCCCCAGGAGGTCGGGTCACTCCTCATGGCCGCGAGGGTTCCCTCCGGGTCGTACACCCAGCCGCCGGGCCGGGGCGCTTCCGGGCCCTCGGCCAGTCGACCGCGCACCGCGTCGACATGAGCCGCCAGAGGGGAGCCGGCCGCGTGCTTGCGAGTCCACAGCACATCGAGGGGCTCTGTGGCGCCGGGCCCGGTTCCCCCCAGCCTGGAGTCGACGACCGGCGCCTCCCGTGCCGCAGCCCGGCACCAGGCGTGGACACGCTCGGCCAAGGGCTCAAGGACACCGTGCTCACCCACCCCGTGATCGGGCGCCCGGAACGCGTGCGCCTCCGGATGCCGGCCTGGTGGGAAGGAGCCCGGACCGCGCCCGTGCGGGCCGTTCGGTTCGGCTGGATCCCAGGTCACGACGTGCCTCCGCCCAGGAGGTCCGAGCGCGTCTGCGGGCGAGCCTCTCCCCCACCGGCGGTCCCGATGCCGTGGGCTTGCCCCTCGGCTGGTTGACCCGACCGACCGGCGTTCGAGTTCAGGCGCAGACCCCTCGCGCCGCCGCCTGGGGCCACCTGCGCGCCGTCGGTGCCCCCGGCCTGCGGCGAGTTCGATGGGACCGGACAGCGTGCCCGGGCGCGGTGTTCCGCCTGGCCCCGAGCGCCTCGGTGCGCAGAGCGCGGTTGCCTGGGACTCAGACCCATGTCACAACGATCCGATCCACCGCACGAAGTCTTGGAGCACCTGCTGCCGGCAGGTGCCGGTTCCTGCCGCTGGATCCGCCGGCCGTCTCCGCTCCGGGCACGGCGTCCTCCTCGGCCACGAAGGACACGATGAGCTTGTCGAACGGGGGCGGGGGAGCCATGGGTCGCCCTCGGAAGCCTGCGATCGCGGGAGCGAGCTCGTCGGCCACCGAATCCAGCCACAGCCTCCGGAAGGCGTCCAAGCCTCGGTCGCTGGCAGGGAAGCACTGCGCCATCACCCTGTACTCGTCGAGGATGACGCGTTCCACGTCGTCAACCCTGGACATCGTCTTGCCGCCTTCGCGGGCTGAATCGTTCTCGTACGATGCGGGCCGCCGCACACCGCGAGCGGCAGGAGCCATCTGCGGTTGCGGGACGTCTGGATGCGAGACGTGACCGCGGGCCGCCCGGTTACCACAGCATCTCAATGCACATAGGATATTATATCTATCGCTATTAGGATCCATTGGACTTCGCGTCCACCCCGCGCCCAGCCGTGCAGCACATGCCCGCGACCACCCCTGCGCCGGACCTTCCAGCGCAACCGCGCCGCCGCCGAATCCCTCGACCGCGTCGGCAGCCTCATTCCGGTGACCGACCCGCCGCGGTCGGCCCGGGCCGACGAGCGGCTCGGGCCAGTTCCCGAAGCTGCGGCTGTGCCGGAGCCACGAAGAGGCATCGATGACCACGCCGGGCGGGGCGATCGTCGAACCGTTCCCCGCCACACCCGTCGATCCGTGATGTCGCGTGCAGCGGAACGCCGCGCGCGCGTCCTCTCCGAAACCACGGATTCCGCGAACGCCGTGCGACGCCACCGGGACGACGACCGCACCATGACCGATGACGTCGCGGGATCGGCACGGCGCTCGGCGGCGCAAGCTGCGACCGACGCAATCGCTCCGATGGAGACCCTTATGCCGAAGGAAAAGTGGTTTTACCCCGGCGACCTCGAAAACGACCTTCGGGCTTCCGCCCTGAGCCCAGACCAGCGAGCCGAGACTCTGGGACATGCATGGGAGTACAACCGGTGTATCGTCCCCGAGTTCACCAACTGGGACCGCTACGTCGCCCTGGCCCGACTCTGCGGCATCGCCGTCGTGGCCGAAGTGTTCGGGGAACTGGTGGACGTGCTCTCCGAGGACCCCATCCTCGACTACGACGTCGACGGCCTGCTCGACACCCTCTTCGGTGGCAGCGCAGTGCACGACGACATGGCCCGCGAATACCGGGCCTCCCTCCTCATGTCAACCGAGAAGGCGTCCGGCCGACGCGACACCGAACTGATGCGCCGCTACGTCGAAGCACTGGCCCACTCGCCCCAGGACTGGTTCCGATTGCGCGACTGCGACGGCATGTTCCGCTTCTACATCGCCGCAGCGATCGCCTGCAACGACGACGACGCCTGGCTCACCGAGGACGAGAATCGCCTGATCGCCGAGATCAGCAGTGGGCTCTACGACGCCGTCGCCTATCACAAACACCGCGCCGAAGGAGAGATCCACAACACCTTTGCCTACGCCGGCGCAGACGCACGCGAGAGCACGTATCACTCCTTCCGTGAAACGTTGTGGGAACTGGACACGCGATGGGCCCACTCCACCGCCGGACGCTGCGCTGTCAACTTCGCCCGAGTCGTCGGCGGACCGATACATCTGATGATGCGCAGATACCGATTCGTGGAGGACGGCCTCATAATCGGCCAACCGGAAACAGCCGATGTGGTCACCCAGGCCCGGCGGAACACCAAACTCTGGTATCGCGTCGACGCGGGCGCCGCCCCTCCGACGGACAAAGAGCGCTACGACGCGGTCATGCGCCAAGCGGACCGCGTCCTGTTTCCGGGGATGGCCGAGATCCTCGACGGCGCCGAACACGACAAGTGCCCGCAGTGCCGCCGCCGGACCTCCTACGGAGCCGAGGCCACCGAGAGGTTCGGTGGGGTGGAACTCTACCCCGCTTGTCGCACCCGGTGGCGCAACCACCTCGACACCCTCCCCGACCGCGCCGCGTCCACGTTCACGGCCCACCCCACCGGCTCCGTCGCCCCCCCCGAACAGCGCCGCCTCACACAGGACGTCATGGTCACCGGCATGCGCAATGCCGCAGCCGGTTGATCCGCACCACGGCAGCGGCGCTTCGGGCCGCCACGCCGCTCACACCCCCGAAAACGGGCCGTCACAGGCAGCTGCGGCGCACCACGGGCCGGGCGGGTAGGGCCGGTTCGGTGCCGCGCAGGGCGAAGGCCGTGCTTCGGTGCGCTCCAGCCAGCTCACGACCTTGCGATCAGCGCGGTCCGACCGGCGCGGTCAAGGGCGGTGTAGAGGGGCTGGGCGGCGGTGCCCGCGAGCCGACGGTGGGCGGCGCCGGGTCATCTGCCGGGCTTTGAGGGCGGCTTCGCGGGCTCATCCAGCGACGTCGCGGTGGTGGCGTTCGACACGTAGCGCGTGCTGGAGGGCGGTGTCGTGGCCGGGGTCGTAGCGCTCCGCCCGGGTAGCGGCGGTGTGATCGAGCATCGCTGCCACTCGGCGAGGGTGTCGGCCGCGGTGGCGAAGGCGTCCTCCTCTCCGGCGTCGGCGTGCCGGTCGGCATTGCGCTCATCTGCCCGGGCCAGATGGAGGGCCTGCTGGATGCTCTCCAGGGTCATCCCGGTCGCCCGCCGGCGGACCCGGCGGCGGACCCGGCGGCGGACGTCGCTGAGCAGCTCGTGCTCTTGGCCGTCGTCCCCGTGCTCGTCGTGGTCGGAGTCGTTGACGGCGGGGTGCTGGGCGAGGGCAGTGTGCAGGGTTGATCCGGCCTGCACGACGGGCTCCGGCACGCCGCCGGGGCGGGCGCCGAGGACGATCCGGACGTCGACCAGGACCACCCAGCCGTCCAGGCCGTCGACGTCGCGCTCGGTCCAGCCGCGGGCCAGGGCGGCGCCGTGGTGGAGGGTGCGAATGCCGTCGTGGCCGGACCAGCACAGCCACATCGCGCCGCGCACCAGCGGCGAGTCAAGGACCGGGCGGCTCAGGTCCCGGTCGGCGAGCGCGGGCCGGCTACAGTGCGGGGCCGGCTCCAACCGAGCGGGTGCGGCGGGGTCGGGTCGGGTGGTCTCGGTCGTCGCGCAGTGCCTCTGGAAGTCGGGAACGAGGTGCGACGGCCGTCCCGGCCAGGGAGGCCGGGACGGCCGGGTCTCGCGGGGCGGGTCGGCCGGTGACGGTCTCGGCGTGCCGGGTGAGCGCGTCCAGGAGCGCGGTCTGCTGGGCGGTCAGCTTGCCGTCGGTGCGGGCCTTGGCCTGCTTGCGCAGCCAGGTGCCGGGCCGGAACGACGGGTCGTCGCCGAGGCCGGTGCGGTTGGCCGGGCCGTTCAGGGTTCCGCCGGCGGCGAGGTAGGCGAGCAGGCGGCGGTAGGAGCGGTTCCAGTCCGGCTCCAGGCGCCACAGCTCGTCCAGCGCGTCGAGCTTGGCCACCTGGTCGGCGGTGAGGCCCGCGGCCTTGCGCTGGCGGCGCATCCACGCGCCGACCGCGTAGTCGTCGAGCTTGGCGGTGGCGGGGATCGCGAGGTGGCCGTGCCGGCGGTGGAAGGCGGCGGCGTAGGCGTAGCCGCGTTCCCAGGCGTTGGCGTTCTTCGACCAGATCATGCCGAGCGCGTCCAGTTCGCTGACCCGGGCGGCGTCGAGCAGGTGCCGGCCGTTCAGGTGGCGCTGGCGGGTGAGCCAGGAGATCAGCTCGGCGTGCTTGGTCTTGTCGGTGGGGTCGAGGTGGCCGTGCTCGATGTGGAAGCGGGCGGCGACGGCGTGCATGCGCTGCCACTCGACAGCGCGCGGGTTGAACGCGCGCAGCTTCACGGTCTGCAGGATCCGGGCGGCATGCCGACGGGCGTCGATCTTCAGCCACTCGACCGGCGACTCCGCCGGGGCCGGCTGCTGCTTCCCCTCGCCGCCAGCCTCGGCGGCCTCACCCGCAGCGGCCTGGGTCGCGGTGGTGTGCGCGGTGCCCTGCGACCGCGCGCCGCGCAGCTCGGTGATCCGGCCGACCACCCGGGCGTCGTGCGCAGCCAGCGCCCGCAGGACCCGCCAGATCGTACGGAAGCTGGAGGCCTCGATCTCGGCGTCGGCCTCCGCCTTCACAGCCTCGCCGGCGTCGCGGACCTCGGACGCGTCCGCAGTGGCGGTGTCGTCGCCGACCTCCGGCGTCGGCAGGTAGACCGGGATGACGATCCACGAGACCTTGCCCTGCCGGTGGGACTGGCGCAGTGCGCGGCCGACGGCCTGGACGATGTCGATGACCGAGCTCTTGGGGTCCGCGAAGCAGACGGCGTCCACGGCGGCGACGTCGATGCCCTCGGTCAGGAGGCGGCTGTTACACAGGATGCCGCACTCCTCGCCGTCCTCGCCGGTGTGGGCCTTGAACTCCGTGAACGCGGCGCGGCGGTCCTTGAGGCGGTCGGTGCCGGCCACCGCCTTCGCCCAGATCCGCTCCGGGCGGTCCTTGTCCTCCAGCAGCTGGGAGGCCTCCAGCAGGCTGCCGGCGAACTCCCGCGCCCCGGCCACCCGGGAGTGGAACGTGATCACCCGGCGCAGGCCGAGGTCGGCGACCGCGCGCAGCACCGCGATCTGCAGGGCCAGGCGCAGCAGTTCCTCGTTGCTGCGCTGGGAGCGCAGGTCGGCGACGGCGGGGAGGTTGAGGAGCTCGCGCAGGTCCTCGTCGGTGACGACGGGGACCAGGACGCGGTAGTCGGCGAGGTAGCCGTGCTCGATGCCCTGTCCGAGGGTCCAGGTGAAAACGGTGGGGCCGTAGACGGCCTTGTCGTCCATCGAACAGAGGACGGGCAGCTTCTCCATGGTCTCGGCGTCGACGTCGGCGAGGTCGGCCAGGCCGTCCTTCGCGCGCCGGTCGTCGGCGATCCGCGGGGTGGCGGTGAAGTACAGGCGGCGCTTCGCGGGGAGCTGGGCGTCGTCGTGGACGGCGGCCCAGGCCTTGCCCTCGGCGCCGGCGGTGCGGTGGGCCTCGTCGACGACGACCAGGTCCCAGGCCGGGAGGCGGAAGTCGCGGTGGGCCTGGACGATGCGCTCCAGCGAGGCGTAGGTGGCGTACACGGTGACCGGCTCGCCGGGCTTCTCCTTGGCGACCAGGTCGGCGATCCGCGGGGCCTGCGTGGTGACCTGGGCGTGGACGCGTCCGCCGGCCTCCGCGCTCTCGAGTGCTTCCTCGCGCGAACACGCCGCCACCGCCAGGCCCCGGCGTCCGCCCCGCAACGACCACGCCTCCGCCGTCTGCTCCAGCAGCTCGATCGTCGGCACCAGCACCAGCACCCGTCCCCGCGCGGCCAGCCGCCGGGCGCAGCCGGCCGCGATCAGCGTCTTGCCGGAGCCGGTCGCCGCGACGACGGTGGCGCGGCCGCCGTCCTTCACCTCGCGCACCGCGGCCGCCACCGCGTCCTTCTGGAACCAGTGCAGCGGCAGCGGGTTCACCGTGGTGGTGCCGGTCGGCTGCGCGGGGACCGGCTGAGCGGCTGCGGCGCGGAGCGCGGCCGGCACGTCGGCCTCGGTGGCGGTGGTGTCCACGGCAGTGCTTCTCCTTCGGCGAGGGGTGGTGCGGGAGGGCGGGCGCGGGACGGGTCAGTCCGGGTAGGCGTAGAAGCTGAGGGCATCGATGAGGCTCTCGACCATGTCGCCAAGCGGCGTGACCGCCCAGTCGCCGGTGAAGCCGTCCCCGGTGAGGAGGAGGCCGGCGAGTTCGTCGGTCAGCTCCTGGGCGTCCTCCTCGCCTGGTGGCACGGCGAGGTCCAGGACGACGCCGCGGGCCTGGGCGGCACGGCGCAGCAGGGCGAGGTGCTCGTTCGGTCCGGTGAACCAGGCGGGGCGGTCGGGGTCCGGTGCGTGGGGGTCGCGGGTGGGCGCGGTGAGGAGCCGGCGGGCGGTGCTGGGTGAGATGCGCAGGTTCCAGGCGATCTGGTTGATCGTGTGGTCGGTGTCCCTCAGCTCGGTGGCCTGACGGCGCAGTTCTTCGCGCTCGGCCGGGGTGCGACGGCGGGAACGGTCGGTGTTCATCGCATCTCCCCGGGTACCCGGCCGCAGCCGGACGGCTGCGCGACCTGGGCTCGCTGTCGGGCCGGCACGTCCTGCTCAGCGGTGGCGGTGGCGGTGGTGTCCACGGCGGTGCTTCTCCTTCGGCGGCCGGGGTGCCGGTCAGCCGATGAGGACCTGGCTGCTCTGGTGGCCGGCGGGGGTCCAGGTGCGGATCTCCAGGTAGACGATCTCGGCATCCTCGGTGGCCCGGCCGGTCTCTACCAGCCAGGTGAGCACCGCGTGGACGACGTCGCCGTGCGAGGCGGCGACCCTGCGGGACCATTCGGCGGCGGGGAAGCCGCCGGTGGCGGCGGAGCCGTAGGTGCGCTCCTGGGTGCCGTCCGCGCGCGGGACCACGCCGCGCCGGATACCGGGCGAGTCCTGCCTCGAGCCGGCCGACAGCGTGAAGTACCGCGACTGCATCCGCACGGTCAGCGCGACCCGGCCGTCCGCCTGCGCGGCCGTGTGGATCACGCCTGCGAGGTGCGCGGCGCCGGACTTGATGGCCTGCTTTCCGGCGCGGCCGGCCATGCTGCCGCCGGGGGTGCCGATCACGTCCTTGCCCCGCACCCTGGCTTTCTGCCCGGTCTTCGTGCGGCGCCGCTGGACGTTCTCCTGCGCGACGGCGCCGAGCGCCTCGGGGTCGCGCTCGCCGCCGCGCACCGCGCGCACGACCTGGCGCAGCGCGCCAACGAACGCCGCTCCCTTGCCCTTGGTGAAGAACTGGGACACCAGGCTCGCGTCGCGGCCGAGCATCCTGGCGACCTGCCGCTTGGTGAAGCCCTGGTCGAGCAGCTGCTGGGTCAGCCTCGCGGCCTCGTTGGGCTGGTTCGGGTCGGCCGGGCTCACTGGTCAGCCCCCTTCTCGGCGGCGGCGAGTTCGGCGCGGCCCAGGCCGCGCAGCTTCAGGTACTGCTCCTGGGACTTCGGGTGCTCAATGGGGCCGGTCAAGTGGCCCTTGAGGAGGTAGTCACCCGGCTCGCCACGGTACGGCCAGGGCCGGCGCTCGGTCAGCGCGATGCCGTCGGTGCCGAAGTACACGACCGTGCCGGGCCGGGCGTGCAGGGCACCGGCGTGGGCGATGACGTCCTTGCCCTGCCGGTACTTCATGTCCAGTAGGGCGGCGCGGGCGCCGGACCAGACGTAGGCGGCCCACTCGGGGTGGGCGTAGGGGTCGCGGGAGAAGCCGGCCTGCCGCTGCCAGGTGACCACCTGGTCGTCCTGGCCGAGGATCTCCACCCCGGCGGGGAGCGGCTCGCCGGCGGGGGTGGTGCCGGAGACCAGGCGCGGGCGCTGGGCGAAGCCGCCGAGGCCGAACAGCAGCACGGAGCGCACGGCCCGGGAGGCGAGGTAGGCCGCCTGCCGCTGCCGCTCCTCGCCGTGCAGCTTCGAGAGGTTCGTGAGATCGGCCCAGGCCGACTTCAACCGCTTGCCCCACTCGTCCAGCGGCTTGCCGTCCTGGAAGAGCAGGCCTCCCAGAATCTCGACCTTCCACGGCATCAGGTGGTTCGACAGCGCCAGGTGCACCTCGGCGCCACCCGCCCACGTGGTGAACGTCGCGCCCGGCTCCGAGGGGTAGACCCAGGCGCGGTCACCGGTCACCGGCGCGGGCAGCAGGCCGACGTGCTGCCAGCCCTGCGGGACGGTCGCCTTGATGTTCCAGTGCGAGCACGACATCAAGGCCTTGACCTGCTCCTGGCCGGTCAACGCGGCGAACGCCCCGGCGGTGATCCGGCGCGGCACACCGACCGGGCTCTTCCACAGGTGCTTGGCGTAGGCGAACGTACGGTCGTACTCCACCAGCGCCGGGAGCTGCTCCGGCACGCGCGGGGGCAGGATCAGCTCGGTGCGGCCCTGGCCGCCGGTGGCGTGCAGCAGGGCGCGCAGTTCCTCGGACAGGACCGGGTAGCCCCCGGCCCACTTGCCGGTGGTGGGGATGGTGCGTGACCACAGGTCCCGGCCGGTCTGGCTCGGGGAGCCCATGAGCACGGCGTCGTCCCAGTGGCGGCGCAGCGCCTGCCACAGCAGGGTGAACGCCTGTCGGCAGGTCGTCACGTCGGCGCCGTCGGGGTCGAACCACTCCCCCATCGAGCGGATCTCGGTGCTGCCGCCGTCCGGGGCGGCTGTGGGGGCGTAGCGGCCGACGGGCTGGCGCTGGTGGACGAAGTGCCCGGCGAGCTTGTCGCGGCCGGAGCCGACCGCGGTGGTCCAGCGGTCGGACGGGGTGTTGAGCCAGGCGGCGACGGCGTCCTTGAGCGTGGAGTAGCGCTCGGCGCCGTCGTGCCAGGGGGCGCCGACGGTGATGTAGATGCGCTCGGTGCCGGGCGCGGTCGCAAGGACGGCGTCCAGGATCTCCCCGGGGGTGCGGGCGCCGAGGTCGAGCCGGACCACG